>JANPIY010000321.1:0-2620 GCA_031425255.1 Planctomycetota bacterium | reverse complement strand
CATAAAATCTTGTGCGACGTGAGGTCCCTGCCGGCGTTGGGCTTCCAGCGGTGACCATCGCCCGCGCATGTCCGCGACCTTAGGCGAAGTCTCCGCTTCCGCAGGCGCGTGCATCTTCGCGGCAAAGAGGATGACTGGTTTCACCGCGCGTGGTCATCCCTTGCCCAGCCGCCATACCTTTGACAAAGCGTTCGCAACGCGAGGCCGTGGCGGTACGCCAGTGACCTCGATCGGAATCCTCGTGAAGCCCACCGCCTCCTGCCTGTTCCTATGCCTGATCCTGTTCACCGCCGTGATCGGCGCGGTCGAGCCATTGGATGTCCTCACCATGGGCGAGGGTGCCAGCGAAGCGGCCCATGACGCCATGACCGGTGGCAGCGAGATCATCACAGGAGGTCTCGGACAAGCGGCGAGGCGTCTCCTGCCGTTGGTGCCGAACACCTGGGAAGGAGGCCGCCTCGCCTTCACGCTGCGGGTCGATGCCGTGCTGCCGACGTACGTGACGCTGCGGCTCTGGGGCGGTGACGTCAGCCACAATCGCCTGCTGCTGTACGTCGACGGCAAGCAGATCGGGTACCGTCACCTCGGCGACATCGACATCCTCGACACCGGTTCGGCGGAGCCGGCATGCCCAGGGCGCTTCTTCTACGTCACCACGCCGCTGCCGACGACGCTGACCAGAGGACGCACGTCGGTCGCGTGCGAGATCCGTTCCAGCGGACGGATCTGGGGCTACGGCACCACCTTCGAGCAATATCAGAAACCCATGACCCAGCCCACGCGTGGGATCTACCGGGTCTACAGCCACACCGATGGCTGCTTCGTCCCCCCAGCCGATGAACGTCAAGGCCACCTGCCGGCGGCTCCGCCGCTACGCACCACTCCAGGGGTGGAGATGTTGGAGCAGGTGCGGCAGCGCGTCGGCAAGGAACTGACCGGGCTGCTGACCGCGAAGCGGCCACTCAATCAGATGCAGCTCCATCTGCTGGCACGCGCCTGGTCGGTGGCGTGGACGCCGGCCCATCGCGACCCGCGGGTGGTGAGCCAGCTGGTGGCCAGCGTCGATGGCTACCACGTGCGTTTCCGCGAAGACCGGACCAGGACCCGTGCCGACCCATCGACCTGGAATCCCGAATGGTATGGCGTCGGCCCGGCCGCGGATGCGGTGCGGTTGCTGGCGAGCGAACTGGCCTCGCATCTCGAACAGCCCATGCCCGGGGTACCCGGTATGACCCGCCGTGCGGCGTGGGCTGAGCTGTTCCAGGACAGCCGTGATTGGCTGCGTACCCATCGTCGCCAATACACCAATCAGGCGATGATCTGCGACCTCAACCTCTATCGCAGCAACAGCGGCCTGCGTGTGGTCGCGCCCGCCCAGGCGTTGCCGGAGGCCCAGGCGCTCCGCTACCTGCATGAGGCCGTCGGCCTCGTGCCCTGGCTGGGCAGCGATACGCCGAGCGGTCCGGCGAAGCCGCTGGGCGAGCGCTTCCTGCAACTCACGGCGAAGGGACTGACCAGGGAACTCGGCTATGTCGGCTATTACGGTGAGGTGCTGGACTGGATCATCCAGATCCTCGACGCCACGCGTCATGCAGGTGGCGATGGCGACCCGGCGATCCGCGGGCAATTGGCGCGGGCGGCCGCTGCGCGGGCGTCGTTCCGCTATCCCGCGCACGATGCCGATGGCAATCGTGCGATGCGTATCGAGGCGGTCATCGGTTGGCGTGACGACCACTTCCCCGGCAGCGTCACCTATGGCATGCGCGCGGCGCGCGACGCCTCGGCCATCGCCCTCGCCGGCGTGCTGCGTGATGCCACCAGCCTCGGCCACGCCCAGCAGATGTTCGCCGACGGCCAGTTCTTCGCCTCGCTGCAGGCGCAGATGACGGAAGGGGGCCTGCGGGTGACCAGCAGTCTGCTCGACGTGCCTGAGCATTTCGCCTGGGTGCAGCAGCAGGCGGCCAGCGGTAGACGTCTGCCGCTGACGTCTGGGCAGCCCGACCATGTCTTCACCGACGAGGACGATGGCGTGGTGGTGCTCAAGCGCGGCGACGAGGTGCTGTTCGTGTCGCTCTACTGGCGGGCGCGCCCGGCGGTGAACTTCCTCGCCCGCGTCCATCACCTCACGCCGGCCTTCGAGCGCATCGCCGTGGTGCGGCAGGAGACGCGCTTCACGCCCAGCGGCCAGGTCTGGAAACGCCCGGACTGGGTGAACATGGGCTTCGCCAATGGCGGCCATCGCTATCCAGGCGATCTCCACTCCGCGCACACCGGCGAGGAGCTGCCGATCGCCAAGGTGCCGGACGGAATGGCCTTCAAACCAGGCCAGGAAAACCTCTATGCCGGGCGCGGGACCTTCTACCGCCTGGTGTACGGCGACTACCTCATCGCCATGAACATGGGCGAGGTCGAGCCGCAGCGTCTGGACTGGCCGGCCGGCCTCGGTGCGGCCACGGATCTGGTCAGCGGACGCACGCTGCGGCCGGACGCGCAAGGGGGCGTGATGCTGGCGCCGCATTCCACCGTGGTGCTGGTGGTGGCGAGAAAACCCTGAGGCCGTGACCTCGAATTATCGGGCCGCAGAGTCCCTTGGCGGCTTTGCCGCTTCTCGCTGATCGGC
>JANPIY010000320.1:0-18207 GCA_031425255.1 Planctomycetota bacterium | reverse complement strand
CTGAGGAACAGCTCGTCGTCGAGCAGTCCGAACTCGAGATCCGCCATCAGCGGCGATTCAGCGCCGGCAGCCGTCTGCTGGCCATCGATCAGCACCGCCCACCCAGCCGGAGAGCACTGGAGGCGGAACGCATGTTGGCTGCCCTGCGTCAGATCGAGGGCGACGCTCCCGGTCAGCTCGGCGATGCGCGCGCGGAAGCGGACGTCGCCGATATACTCCTGCATGGTGTTGTTGAGCAGGGTTCCGGCCTCCGCATCACCGCGATCGAGGTGATCAAGATCGGCGCTGTTCATGCGCCGCACTTCCCAGGAGGCGAGGTCCCAGGCGTTGCCCGGACGGTTGGTGGCGCGATAGGTGAAGAAGGGCGTGGTCATCCCCAACTCGACCAGTTCGTACGCGCCCCCGGTCTTGGGCCTCACCCGGAACTGTCCCGGTTTGAGGTAGAGGTTACGGAACTGCTGCGGGAAGAACGCGACCCCCCCGCCCTCGGCCACGGTCAGGCGCAGTCCGCCATCGGCCACCGTGGCATTACCCCCGGCCTCGCCGACCCAAGGCTGGTAATCCGGCTGCACGCCGAAGCGGTAGACCTCCTGCCACAGTTCATCCTGGACCGACGGCGGTTTGCGCGATGCCTGGAACGAGCCGTCCGGCTGCTTGAGGTAGATGTTGCCACCAGCGATGTAGTAGACGTCCCCCGGCAGGATGACCGCACGCTTGACGAAGTTGCGGTACATCAGTGGGCGCACCAGCACCGCGTCCAGGCGCGAACCATCGGCGGCGATGGCGGTGCGCGCGTCGGTCTGCTCCCCCTTGCGCGGTTCGATCTCCGGCTGCGGGAACTGGAACACCGTCACACCCCAGCGTGACGGCCCGGTGAAGCGGAAGAGGAACTTATCGACCACCACATGGTCGGCCTTGGTGAAGGCCGGATCCCCGTAGAGCATCGGCTCCATCGATGCGGTCGGGATGCGGAATGCCTCCAGGCAGAAATGCCGGATCGCCATGGCGATGATGAAGGCAAAGATCCAATTCTCGCAGAACGAGTTGATCCATTGCTGCCAACCAGGCAGACGGCTCTCCCAGGTCGAGGGCATGGCGGGAACGGCAACGGGGGCGGTGGGAGTGGGGTCCGGCATGGGCGGGCGGATTATTGACCCAAGTCCCTGGCCACAACAGGGAGCCGGCACCTCGGCTCGCGTCTTCCTGGGTGTTGACGGCGTCGCTGGCAGGTCCATTAGGGGACGGCGTCGACCATACGCTGTTGAGTGGACGACCAATGGGCGGGGTCCGCACACGAATCCGCATCGCCACTCGCTCTCAACATCGGCACGCGGGTGGACCATACACGGCCGCTAGCGGTCGCGCCGGAGCGGCTTTCGTGGCGCGCCCCACGTCCCGAAAATGGCGCTTCATCCGTCTCGCAACGGCAACCGCTCCATCTCAGAGTGAAGCATCGGTGAAGCATGTGCACGAGCTCGTGTCCGGATCATGGGGGAACCTCTATAATGAATCATGCTTTGCTGCGGAGGCGCCATCCAGTGGCCTGGCGCAGCAACGACGATGGCGCGCGACGAGTCATCAGACGTGAGGAGACCTCGCGCGTATGGAGGGAGATGAAAGACGGACACATCCTCGACCTGATTCATTTTCACTCGCCCTCCCGCACAGGTCCCGACCGAGCAAGAGATCTAAAAGATGGCGGCGACCTCATGTCCATCCGACTCCTCCGGCTCGATCCGATCAATTTATTCTACCTCCCGGTCGGGTGATTGAGTGCCTACCGACGTCGCGTGCAGCCCCTCCACCAATAGGTGTCCGGTTGCCTCGCAAATACGGGTCAAAACCAGCAGATCGCTCACATTGCTCACTGTCCTCCTGCCACAGCACCAACACCTCCGGCTTTGCTCACCCGCAAGACAGGCACGACGTGCTCCCAAAAAGTTCCACATCACACAGCGGCTTCACCTTGTTCGAGGTGTCGCTGTCTCTGGCCCTGGTGTCCTTCGGGGTGGTCAGCGTCCTGATGATGTTGCCATCGGGGATCCAGGCCCAGCAGTTGGCCCGATACCAGATCATCGCTTCGGCCAAGGCGATCGAACTGGTGGAGGCCTACAACGCCACGCATAACGGCAATCCCGCGGTCGATATCGAGGCGCCCTTTCCCTGGGACGTCCATAGCAACAACAAGAATCTCCAGCCAGATCTCGAAGCGCGTGTGGCGAGCTACCGCTATGGCATGTTCCCCTTGCCGACCGACATCGCCAAGCGTCTCGACAGTGATGGCGATGAGATCCAGCGCGTGCTCGCCGAAGGTGGCTACCTGTATTATTCACAACCGCTGGCCACCACCGGCATCCAGGAAAATGGCTTCGCCCCGAGTACCCCGCCGAACGAGGCCCAGCGACTGGTGATGGCGGTCGTCGGCTATCCCCAGAATAATGCGCTGCTGCACTTGCCCGAGAAGGCCTGGCCCTATTATGCCGCCTACCCCTCGCCTCCGGTCCATGTGGTGCACAAGGACAACGATGCGCTGAAACAGAACAACTTTGCCGACATCCGCAGGATCGGGGGCTGGGATGCCTTGCTGTGGGAGGATCTCAATCTCGGCTCAGCCGGTACCGGCCTACGCCCGGTGTACCTCGCCTATCTCGAATACATGCAGGTCGATGAGGCCATCAATCAACTCGCCGCTCCTCTGCCGGACAAGGCCCAGGCCTATGCCGACAAGTTGGTCGAGTGGTGCACCACCCAGAATCTGCCTGCTGCCTGTTATAACGGCGCGTCGCTGCTGACCGATTTCCCGGATACCAGCAACAAGCACCTGCAGGTCGTCGCCGCCCGCATCATGGGCCACGTCGGTCCGATCATGCTGGCGCAGGGCAAGACCGCTGCCGGCAGCGTCGTCTTCACCGCCGGCAGCGTGGCCAATATGCACGCGAACGCCCTGTTCCTGGGCTTCCAATTCGCCGCGGCTCATCCCTATGACTGGGGCGCGCCCAGGCCGCTTCAGCGCGCGATCATGATGGACACCCCTTTGATCGAATACGACCTGCTCACTCCGCCCCGCAGCGGCACCATTTTCGGCAGCGGCAAGGCAGCCACACAGTGGCATCCGGTCACGCCCCACCCGGTGGTGAACGCCGGCGTCAGCATGACGTATCCGAAAGCCGACACGCCGTGGTCAACCCTATGGAGCCCGTCCGTCAACTCGACGTTGACGGCGCCCTTCGAGCCGACGGAACGCTGCCGGCAGTTGGTGTTCTGGGCGGTCGATTGGCTCTCCTATGAGGATTGCGAAACGGCTCCCAGCGCGCCGGTCGACGCCGGCCGTTACGCCAAGCACGCGCCTTATAAGAACCAGAGCTTCCAAGCCCTGTGCGGTGGAGCCAGCTGGATGGATCACCACATGTTCGGTTACCGGAATCCGGAGAAGATGATCCTCTTCAACTCGGACATGCGCACGCTGGAGACCGGCACCGCCACCCCCCCGGGCAAGAACAGCCCGGGGGTGCACGGACACGACGATTACGGCGGCCGGACCCATGACCAGGGACTCGGCACCAGCCAGATCAGCCTCTTCATCGGCAAATGGGGCGCCGATCGCAATGCCAACCAGAAACTGGATCGCGGTCTGGTGCCACGTTCGACCCGACTGCGGGCGATGACCGTCGCGCGCTTCAACTACTATGATCTGCGGGTCCCCGCGGTGATCCGGTGAACACCTGGAGAAAATCATCCATGCCGACCTCCTCCCCCCGGCGCGGTTTCACGCTGATCGAGCTGATGATCGCCGTGACGCTGGGAGCGCTGATCGTCTTCGCCGCGATGGCTGGGTTCCGTGTCGCCAGCCAGACCATCACTACCGCCAATCGTCTGGCGTTGGAGAATTCCCTGTTGCGTGCAGGCTTCCAGGAAGCGCTGAGCGAGGTCGACCTGTGGACAGCCTACGATGATCCGCAATCGACCGCCGCGGCCGATCAGGCGCTGCGCCGTCCCCAGATGCCGTTTTCACCGCTGCCCACCATCTCCGCGATGATGGCCAGCCAACCAGCCCAGGGTCAGGCCCTCTATCGCGAGTTGGAAACCGATGTCGGATGGGACGCCACCTATCCGTGGCCCGCACATGCCCCACGCACCTGGTGGCGAGCGAATGCCGCCGAGTGGCACGACAGCAAGGGCCGCAGTGGCGACTACAGCCAATTCGCCGCCACCAGCGGCGCCCCTGGTGCCACCAGCCACCCCTGGCTGTTCAGGCAGATGGATCTGCTGCAGACGACGCTGGGGTATTACGCCTTCTGCGACTACCTGCCGCCCTCCCTGCTGTACGCCTACACCGGCCCCGATCCGAAACAGAACGGCAAGGTCGATCTGCTGAAAGAGTTCGTCACCGGTGGCGACTTCCGCAGCGGCGATGGCGGCGCGTGGTTCGCGCAGGGGCGCTACCGCTGCACCAAGGATGAGAGCTTCATCCTGGTCCCGCTCCGGCCGATCGGGGGCACCGGCATGGTCACCAGTGGCAACATCCGTACCAACTACACCACCGGGGTGCAGGCCAACGAGGGCACGGTCGACACCCTGATGAAACGGAGCCTCTCGTCGCGACTCCAATTGGCGATGAAGCCGGCCCATTGGCCCGAGGTCAAGGTCGATGTCGCCCGTTTCCTGGTCTACAACCGCTTCGTCACCCTGAGCAGATTCGGCTTGTCCAACGCCATCACCGGTGAACACATCGCGATCAGCTTCACCGCCGTCGGCACCACCCTGCGCGGTGCGAGGCAGCAACGCAAACCCGGCACCGTGGGCTCCGGCGCGGGCTGGGCGAAGTGGTACGGACCGCGCAATCCCGCCAATGACCTTCACCTCGACAGCCCCCAATGACGCGGAATTCCATGCCCCCCCGCCAAGGCACCATCCTCATCGTCGTCGCCAGCATCTCCGCCCTGCTGGCGGCGATGGCGTTGACCTTCCTGGTACGCATGCGCAGTGACATCGAAGAATCCCGGCTCATGGTCAACGAAGCGCAGGCGCACATCCTGAAAGTCGCCGCCTGCAATTTCATCATGGAGTCGGCACGCCTGGGTTGGGACCCGAAACGTCCGAATGGTCAACGTTCCCCGGTGCATCGTGAAGCCTTCGGGTGGATTGACGTGCGTAACGGTCAACCGGGACCACGGGGCGAAGACGGCAAACGTCTGGGTCCGGTCGACAACGATGATGTGCCGGTGCCCAACACCAGCGCGCCCATGCCTGGGGAAACCGATGCCTCGACCAGTTGGGAAAAGTGGGTCGACCTCAGCCTGCCGGACGATCAGCGCCCGGCCAAACGCTGCCCGATGCAGGTCCTGGTGCGACCACCGTTCGCGATCTCCCCCAGGGTCGCACCCAATGCCATCGCGACGGATGGCCCCGACGCGCTCAAGCCTTACGCCAGCAATGCCGATCCGCAGCCGTTCCAGCTCGGCATGGCCCCCAGCGACTTCGCTACCGCCTACCTCTCCGGCAACAAGCAGATCGACCAGGCGCGTTACATCGCTTCGTGGTTCCGGGTCTGGCGGTCCGCCCCCGCGAGCTTCGTAGTGACCTGCGGGGTCGGTGAGACCCTGGGCTTCCGGACCTGGAGCGAGGTGGTGGACGCGGGCGCGGTCGAGCATTTCGGTGGGGCCGGGTCGCAAGGCCAGGGGATGTTCCTGTTCTTGCAACAACAGGAGCATCGCCTGTGGTACCTGGTCGAGTGGAGCGCCCATGTGGCCAGCAGCGACTATCAGAACCTGCAGAACGAATTCTCGCCGAAGACCCTCGAGACCTACCTCCAGCGCCCGCTCAACACCTCGCAGGAAACCCGCTCACAAGGCAAGCTGGTCAATCCGGTGGGAACCATCCGCTTGATCCAACGACTGCTCAATGAGCCGGATTTCTGGTGACTGGCCGTGGGCGTGGACCCAGCAGGCGCCGCTCCTGCAGCTCCATCCACGCCTGGAGCCGCCTGCTGACCCAGGTGTCCTGCGCACGCGGGTCGAGGCCGGATGGTGGCACGAGCGGACTGCCGATGCGCACATCGACGCCCTTGAAGAAGAAGTGCGGAAGCTTCTTGCTGCGGGGCCACAGCGCGTCGCTGCGCACCAGGTAGACCGGGACGATCGGCACGCCGGCGCGTCGCGCGAAGAGGGCCGGCCCTTCATGCAGGGGCCCGACGCGGCCGTCCCTGGTGCGGGTACCCTCAGGAAAGACCAGCACGCTGATGCCGCGCCGCAGACGTTCGACTGCGCCCTTCATGCTCGAAATCCCAGGATTCTTGCGATCGACCGGGATGCCGAACATGCAGAACAAGAAGAAGCGGATGGCCGGATTCTCCCACAGGTCGGACCGCGCGAAGTAGGCGAGCGGGCGGCGCATGTACATGCCCACCAGTGGCGGGTCGGCGAAGCTGCGGTGGTTGCACGCCAGCACGCATGGTCCCTCGGGGAAGTGCCGTGAACGCCACACGCGGCCACGCACGAAGAACGCCATCCACGGGCGCAGCAGGAGATAGCCGAGCACCAGCTGGATGGAGTTGGGCAGGAGGTCGGAGGGCGGAGCGGGAATGGGCCGTGGGCCTGGGCCGCTCACGGGCCCTTGTCCTTCTTGTAGCGGTCGAGAAACGTGACGTTGAATTCGTGGCTGCGATAGCGGCTGGGACCGGTGATGAGGTTGGCGAAGCTGAAGCTGCGATCCTCGCTGCGCGGCACGCGGATGAATTGGACGCCATGATGCTGCGCCGCTTCGGCATCGAGCGGGCTGTCGCCGATGAACAGGGCCTGGTCGGCCTTCACCTTGAAATCGAGCAATGGCACGCAGAGGCGTTTGCGCATCCGTCCGTTGCCCAGGTCCTCAGCAGCATTGCCGGCGTGGTAGACCTTGACCACATAGGTGGCCAGACGGGCCTGGCTCAAGGCGGCCTCCACCTCGTCCTTGGAGGCGTCGCTGATCACCACCAACGGGATGCCGACGCGCGATCCGAAATGGGTGAGGAATTCGATCATGCCCGCGCGCGGCCGATAGACCTGGCCCGCCAACTCCACCATGGTCTCGAAACAATCGAGTAGCATCAGGCGGACCTGGGGTCCAATGATCGTGGCGCCGCCGAATTGGGACATGGGGGTGGATGATCGGACGGTCATCCACCTGACAAGAGCGGACCACGGGCTGGCGCGGTCGCTCGCCAGGCATCAGCGATCTCCTCACCGTGGTCGGCTCCTTCGCCTGGCGATCAGATATCTGGTGGAGACATCCTCGGTACGCAGACCTCGACATCGTCACTCTGGTGGTGCCATCCGCAGGCGCGGTGAGGGTCGAGTCTCGGGCGTGGTGGGCACCTTCGACGCATCGACGTGCCTCACCGGGCCGGTTCCATCCGAGCGGTCCAGACCTCCCGCGTCCCACAGTGGCATGAGGCGGGCCTGCCCCCTGGCCCCCTGCGCTGGTGGATCTATAACGCCGAGGTGTCGCCCCGCCCCCTGCTACCCCTGGTTGCCACTCTGCTCGCTTGTGCCCTCGCCCGCGGGGTCGAGCCGGTGGTCGCCACTCCCTTCGATATCCGGCATGACGCCAATGAACTGCTCGACGACCTGCAGGCCAGGCGCGGGGAGATCGGGGCCTTGCTGGAGCGGGTGCAGGCGCTGCTGGCGGCACACGGCGACAGCATGATCACCCATGGCGACCTGTGCGCCCCGCTGGCGGAACTGTTCGCCATCAAGCTGGTCGACACCGGTCTGGCCGCCGACTTCGCGCGCACCTTCGCCGGCACCGCCGAGCGGCGCCTGCGTGAGGCCCTGGCGGTGCATGCGAGTGAGAGCGACTTGCGCACGCTGGCATTGTCCTACCCCGGCACCAATGCAGCCATCGAAGCCTGGCGCCGACTGGCCGATCAGGCTTGGGATGCCGGCCGCATCGGCCAATACCTCGACTACTCACGTCGCGCCAGTGAAACGACGGATGAACGACTCGCTCAGCGGGTCGCTGCCGCCAACGCCTTGTTGAGCCCGGAACAGGCCCTCGACCTGCCGGATTCCCTCGATGGCCTCGATGTGATGTGGCGCATCAACTTGACCGAGGCCACCGAGGCCGCGGTGCGCCCGAACGAGCCGCAACGTCTCCAGCGTTTTCAGCGCATCCGCCGCGGGGCGGGGCCGGCGCGCTACACCCTCGCTTCGGCGCCTGGTGAACTGACCGCTGCCAGCGATGGTCAGAAGATGTTCCTCTTCGATCACCTCATCGGTCGCCTGGTCGGCGAAATGCGGACCCTCGGCAACGTTCCGCTGGGTCCGATCAAATCCAGACCGGTGGTGACGCGGACCGGCTTCATCGGCCTCGGCTGGGTCGATGACCATGCGGTGGTGATGTCGCTCGATCGCTTGGGCGAGGTCAAGTGGCGGTGGAATTCTCCCGCGCTCGGCCCGGTCGAAGCGCTGTCGGCACCGGTGGTGCTCGACAACCTGGTGATCTTCGCAGCCCTGGTCCTGGGCAACCAGGAGGGCGCTGAACTGCGCGCACTGGCCTTCCGCATCGACACCGGTCGTCCGGCCTGGAACTCGTTGGTGGCGCGCATCCCCTTGCCGCGGCAGATGCTTTTCGCCGGCAACGATCTGGGGCTGGCCTCGCCAGCGCTGACGGTCAATGGCGGATCCCTGGTGGTGCTCTCGAACAACGGGGTGATCGCTCGCCTGGGTATCGACGGCAACGTCAACCGCCTGTGGACCTACCCCAGCGTCGGTGACGAGTTCGACAACGGCTTCGGCGGCGCAAGCGTGCCGACGCGCCTGGGCACCATCGCCAGCGATGGCGCCTTCCTGGTGGCCAGTCCCACCGACAGCCCAGGAGCGATCCTCTACCTGCGGCCTGAGGACCAGACCCCCCGGCGTTTCCAGGGTGATGGGGCCAATGGCGAGGTGTTGGATGTGGTGGATGGCCTCGCCCTGTTGGCGGGCCCGCGCAGCCTGGCGTTGTTCGATGCGGCCTCCGGCAAAGTCCGCTGGGCGATCCCCTTCAGCGGCCGCGATGGCGTCCAGGGCCGGATCGGCCGTGATCGCGTGTTGATCAAGACCAACGATCAGCTCGCGCTGATCGACAGCGCCAGTGGGCGGGTGACCAGCAGCCGTGGCCTGGGCCAGGGCGTGTCTCTGGCGGTCACCGCCGATCTGGTGATGGAGGCCAATACCGAGCGGGTCATCGGGTGGGGACGCGGCGAATCGTTCCTCGAGCGCTTGACGCGGGCCGCGGCCGCGGACCCGGCCGACTTCAGGCCGTGGGGCACCCTCGCCTCGTTCTACGAATCGCGCGACGACCGCGCCCAGGCCTTCACCTGCCTGATCGCCGCCCTCGCCCGCGGCGCCCCGGTGGAGTATGCCGAACGCGCCGCCCGCCTGGTGCGCGGCCAGCTCGAACTCGGCGTCGGCGATGAGAAGGCGTTTCCCGAGCCGCTGACGAAACTGCAGTCGTTGACCACCTACGATGACCGCCTCAGCGGTGAGGTCGCGCTCTGGCGTGGACGCCATGCGGAACTGCGCGGGGATACCGCCACTGCGATCACCTCCTTCCATGCCGCGTTGACCTTCCCCGACCACCGCATGTTGCTCAAGGACCGCCTCGAAGCGCGGGTGCACATCCTGGCCCGCAACGGCCTGATGCGCCTGAAGGCCACGCCGGAAACCGTCGCCCCGGTCACCGCACGCAAGCCCCTGCCGATCGCCACCACCGCCTGGAACAATCCCGGCAAGCGCGGCGACGCCACCCTGGTCGCCGGTGGTCTGGCGGTGGGTTTCAGCGATGGCTTCCTCTCGGCGGTGAAGGTCTCCGACGGCTCGCTGGTCTGGCGGCGTCAGCCCGTGCGTCAGTTGCTCGGGGTCAAGACCTCACTCAATCCCGCGGTCGACAACACCAGCGAAGGGATCCCCATCCAGGAGGTGGTGCCGGGATCGAGCGCTGACGGTGCGGGCATGCGCAACGGCGACGTCCTGCTCGCCTTCCAGGGCAAACCGACCACCAATTTTGAACGCGACCTGCGCAGCGTGGTGGCGACCATGGCCCCGCGTACACCCTTCACCATGACCGTCCTGCGCGAGGGCGCGCAGCTCGAATTGAAGGGCCTGCTGGGGGGAGAACCGGTCGAACCGCTGGCGGCCAATGATCACACCCTGCTGCTCTGGCTGACCACGCCGCTGGGCAATGCGCCGGGCCAGCCGCCGCGCCCGCCGAACATGCCCGAAGGCATGTGGTTCGCCGCGGTCGACCTTGCCAGCGGGGCGGAACTCTTCCGCTATGCCCTGCGACCGACCGACAAGGATGGCAATGTCGCGCCGCGCCCGCTGTTGACCGATAACGATCTGGTGCTCACGCAGGAGGGCAGCGAACTGGTGTGTATTCCCGCGCACGGCGGCAAGCCCGGCGAAGCACCGCTCCCGTTGTGGCGGCTGCCGCTGAGCGAAGAAGGCATGGAGCGCATGCGGGTCCTGTCACCGGACCTGCTGTGGTTGCCCGAGGAAGGCCGCAATCGCGTGCACCTGGTCGATCTGAAGACCGGCGCCACCCGTTTCGTGCTGCCTGAGGATCTCGCGGCCTCCTCGGTCATGCTCGGCAATGCCTGCTACTGCCTCGGCCAGGAAGGGCGCATCACCTGTTGGGATCTCGGCATTGGCCGCCAGCGCTGGCGCACCAGCAAGGTCTACGGCCGCCTGCACGGCATGAGCGGTGACGGCCTGTATGCCACCGATGAGAACAATCAGCTGGTGGTGATCGATACCTTCAGCGGCGAGGTCCGCCGCCGCTTCGGCGAATGGACCACGGTCGAAACGGTGCTACGCGGAGTCGATTCCCTCTCGCTGTTCGTCCGCCGTGCCGATCGTTCGCAGGCGCTGGCGCGCATCAGTCTCGCCGGCGGCCATGTGCAGTGGGAGCAGGCGCTCCCGCACGGCGTCGAGGTCCAGGATACCATCCAATCCACCGACGCCTTCGCCGCGGTGTTGTTGGATGGGGCGCAGAAGCGCACGTTGCTGGTGGTTGGCAAGGACGGCCAGGTGCGTTCGGCCCACCCACTGGCGGCCGACGACAAGGTGGTGCCGATCGGCGGTGGCTTGCTGGCCTACGGCGACTCCGGCTTGCGTGTTCTGCCCAACCTGCTGCCAGCGCCGCCAGCGCCGGTGCCGTGCCAGGTGGTGGAGGGCAAGGGCGACCTCGCCGCTTTCGCCAGCGGGGCTTTGAACACCTTGTCGTGGCAGATGGTGGGGAGCGCCTCCTACGCGCTGGCGCGCAATCAGGGCGGTCTGCTGCTGTTCGCCCGCCTGGGTGCGGATGCCACGCCGTTGACCATCCGCTTGGGCGACGGCGATCTGTCCGTCGATGCGGTGGGTCAGGTCGCCACTTTCACCAGCACCAATCCACAATTCACCAGCAATGGCAGTTGGGTGCTCGACGGCGCGAAACGCCTTTCTGCGGATGGCGAGCCGGCGGTGCTGGTCCTGCGCCTGCAACCCGCGCCCGATCGCATCCCCGGCTCGGCGCTGTCGCTGCGCGCAGAATGTGGTGAGACCAGCGATGCGGCCAACGCGCCGTGGTGGTTGCGGCGAGGCTGGCGCGTGGTGTCGGGCGGACCGTGATCGTCGGACTCGGTACCGATCTGATCTCCCTCAAACGCATCGCCGACGTCCACCTGCGACAGGGGCAGCGTTTCCTCGACCGGGTCTATACCCCCGCCGAACAGGAGTACGCGCTCGAGCTGCGTGACCCCAGCGAACGTCTGGCTTCGCGGTGGGCCGCCAAGGAAGCATGTATGAAGGCGCTCGGCACCGGCTGGGCCAGGGGAGTGAGCTTCACCCAGATCGCTCTGCTGCCTGGAGCCGATCGTGGTGCACCTCGCCTGGTCCTCAGCGGCGAAGCCCTGGCCGTGGCCGGTCGCCTGCGCGCCAACCACTGGCACTGCTCGGTCAGCCACAGCGATGGGCTCGCCATCGCCACCGTCATCCTGGAAGCCCTCGCCCCATGAATCCTGCTTTACGTGCGCTCAAACCCTACCCCATGGCCGAACTGCAGGCGCGCAAGGCGCGGGTGATCGCCAGCGGCAAGCGGGTGTTCGATTTCGGAACCGGTGATCCCATCGAACCGACCCCGGCCTTCATCCCAGAAGCTCTGAAGGCGGCCATCCCCGGCATCAGCCAATACCCCTCGGTGGCGGGCACGCCGGCGCTGCGCATGGCTGCCGCCGGATATCTCAAACGCCGTTTCAACGTCATCGTCGATCCCGCGACACAGGTGCTCCCGGCTGCCGGCAGCAAGGAGGCCATCTTCCACCTGCCGCTCGCCTTCATCGATCCTGCCGCGGAAAAGAACACCGTCGTCTACGGAACTCCCGGATACCCGGTCTACCAGGCGGGCACGCTGTTCGCCGGCGCGCAGGAACATGCGGTGGAATTGGCCCGCGCCCAGGGCTACCGCCTCGATCTCGCCGCGCTGCCGGGCGACCTCCTGCGTCGCACCGCCATCGTGTGGCTCAACTATCCGCACAATCCCACCGGCGCATGCGTCGATCTCGGCTACTACCGGTCCCAGGTCGAGGTCTGCGCAGCGCACGGCATCCTGCTGGCATCGGATGAATGCTACCAGGACCTGTGGTTCGACGAGTCCGCAACTCCACCGCCCTCCTTGCTGGAGATCACCACCAGCGGCGTGCTGGCATTTCATTCCTGCTCCAAGCGTTCTGGCATGACCGGCTACCGCAGCGGCTTCATCGCCGGCGATGCCACGCTGATCGCCGCTTATCGCGGCTGGCGCGCGGCCATGGGTGTGGGCAGCCCCGCCTTCATCGAACACGCCGCAGCGGCGGCCTGGAACGACGATGCGCATGCCGTCGAACGGCGACGGATCTTCGCCACCAAGTATCGTCTGCTGGCGGATGGTCTCACCGCCAAGGGCATCGAAGTCCTGCCGAGCGAGGCGGGACTGTACCTGTGGGCCAAGGTCCCGCTTCCAGGCGATGCCGACGCCTATGCCGCGCGCTGCCTGGAGGCCGGCCTGGTCATCAGCCCTGGCGGCTTCTTCGGCGCGGGTGGGGCCGGTTGGTTCCGCCTGGCCCTGGTCCCTGGGCTGGATGATTGCCGTCGCGCATTGGAACTGTGGCCTGGTTGAACGCCGGCACGTCGGCGTCTCAGCAGGAGAACTTCCCCGCCACCGCCGCGAGATCGCCGGCCAGATGGTCGAGCACGAGCGAGGCTTCGCGGGTATGGGCGGAGTCGGCACAGGTGCGCTCGGTGATGGCCACCACCGCGGCGATCTTGGCCGATATCTCACTGCTGCCCTCGGCGGCCTGCGAGATATTGCCGGCGATCTCCTTGGTGGTGGCGGCCTGCTCCTCGACCGCGCTGGCGATCGATTGTTGGAATTCGTTGACTTGGCGGATCACCGCGCCGATCTGATCGATGGCCTCCCTGGTACGGGTGCTGCCAGCCTGGATCGCGGCGATGCGTTTATTGATATCCTCAGTGGCAGCAGCGGTCTGACCGGCGAGGCTCTTCACCTCGCTGGCCACCACGGCGAAACCTTTGCCCGCCTCGCCGGCGCGCGCAGCTTCGATGGTGGCATTGAGTGCCAACAGATTGGTCTGTGCTGCTATGCCGGAGATCACCTTGGCGATCTCACCGATGGCGCTGCTCGCCTCGGAGAGCTGACCCACCGCAGCGATGGTGGTGGCAACGACCTCGACGGCGCCCGCTGCCACGCCTGCGGCGGCATGGGCGTTCTTGGAGATCTCGTCGATGCTGGCATTCATCTCCTGAACGCCGGCGGACAGGCTGGTCATGTTGTCCGATACCAGGCGGGCGGCGGAGGCGGCGCCGATCGACTCACGCGACGTAGTGGCGAGATCGACGTCCAGGCGTTGGCTGACCCCCTGCAGATTCTGCGCCGAGGCGGTGAGGGATTTGGAGTCACCCGCGATGGCATGCAACGCATCGCGCAAGGTGTCGAGCGTGGTATTGAGCGCCTGCGCCATGCGCCCGATCTCGTCCTGTGAGTCGATGGCCTGGCGTTGCTTCAGATCGCCAGTCGCGACCGCTTCCAACAGATGGAGGGTCTGACGTGTGCGACGGGTCAAGGTGCG
Organism: Planctomycetota bacterium; assembly: GCA_031425255.1. Taxonomy (GTDB): domain Bacteria; phylum Planctomycetota; class UBA11346; order UBA11346; family UBA11346; genus BOG-1363. Next base: position 4,085 of record JANPIY010000320.1, on the reverse strand, counting down.
GGCGAACAACCATGAGGCCACGGCAGCAAAGGCGAACCCCACGAACATGCTGATGAGGGTCGAGCCCTGGAGACCGTGATTCGCGCTGATGATGCCTGTCGTCGCCGAGCTGACCTTGGCCCGCGCTGCCTCCACCAGCTTGCCGGCGGCAAGCACCTCCGCCCCCGCGGCCCCGATGCGGGCATTGAGGTCGGCGAGGCGCAGGTTGGCATCCCGATTCTGCACGTCGATCTGCTCGCCCAGGGCCTCAAGATGTTTGATCGTCAAGGCCGCCTTGGCGCGCGCCTGCGCGGAAAGCGAGTTGCCTTTGACCCGGTTCTCATCGACGTAGCTGTCGACCGCTTCCATCATGATGCGGCTGAAATCCTCGACCAATGGCTTGAGCGCGGCGACCCCCGCGGCGTCGCTGGCAGCCAATGCTGCGAGGATCTTCATCAGAGCCTCGTGGTGTTGTTTGGCGATACGCTCCGAATCATTCTGCATGGTCAGGGCCAGATCGGTGAGCCAGTAGGAGTGCTGGAGGAAGTGCGCGGTCGCGTCGCGCACCAGACCGTGGCGCACCTCCGCACGTTCGCGCTCACTTTGCAATTGGGCCTGCTGCGCGAGCAAGGCGAACTGGCCAGTGATCTGCCCATGCTGCTGGCTGAGCAGGGTCTCCTGCGTCGACATGCTGATGGCCTGATCCTCCATGTTGCCGGCATTGATGCGCAATTTGTACAGGACGAAGACCAGGAAGGCGGCCGACAACAGGGCCACGGCGAGATTGACCAGGAGGATCTTCGTCCAGATCGACAATGATGACCAGCGCATGTCCATGCTCATTTCACATCGTAGACGACGACGCTGATCGCACCGCCGAGCTCTCCGAGCTTGGCGCCTTCCTTCAGGCCGCCGCTGATGTCGGTTTCGCCCTTGGGATCGCCGTGGCACTTGAGACAGGAGGCGCCGTAATATTCAGGCATGATCAGGCGCTGGCCGGTCTTGCCCTTGTGCTCGCCGTGCTCAGAGAACGCCTTGCCCTGCAACCAGTCGGCAGCCTTGAACCTGCCCTCGATGATCCCCGACTCCCAGGCATCCGGGCGGTTGCGGCGATTGCGCACGTATTTTTCCGGCGCGGTCAATTTGAGGAAGATCTTCCCTTCCATGTTCTTGCTGAATTCTCCGGCCACCTGGGCGGCGAACACCGCCGGCAGGAACCCCTTGAAACCCTTCCCAGGCTCATTGATCAGCGATTGCGCCTTGTCCATGATGGTACGTTCTGCCGCCACCATCGCCCTGACCGCCTGCGCCTGCAGCGCATCACCTTCGCTCGCGGGCATGGACGCTTTCATCGCCTCCTCGTAATTTTCCCGGGTCTTGGCGATGACCACGTCAGCTGACAAGCCTTTGTCGCCCTTGGCCGGGTCATTGATGAGATCCTGATGGTCGGACAGCACCTTGCGGGCTGCCCGCAACAATCCCGCAACCTCATTGCAGAGCTGTTCCTGAGCGACGCTGACAGCCGGTTCCGCCGTGGGCGCTGGCACGGTCATGAACAGCAACAGGAGCATGAAGACGGGCTTCGCTGACATCGTGATTCTTCCGTGGGTGATTCGGGCACCTGTGCTGAGGCCATGACGAGGGTCATCGCCTGCCCCGCGGGCAGCTTGGTCATATACCCCACAGTGTAGGGGGTTGTCCACTCGGACTGTGCGTACCGGTCACCGAGCACGCTGACGCCCAGCAGTCGTAGCCGTGGCGGCGGCGGTGGGCCTGAGACGCAAGCGTGGGATATCAGAGATCGGGCGTGAAACCGTGCCGCATGGTGTTTTCGCTCACGCAGCGCGGGACCAGGAACTGCAGGAGATAATCCGGTCCACCCGCCTGCGAACCGATACCCGACAGCCTGAAACCGCCAAACGGCTGGCGCTCGACCATGGCGCCGGTGATCTTCCGATTGATGTACAGGTTGCCGACGCGGAATTCGCGGCGGACGCGGGTGATCACCGAGGGGCTGCGCGAATAGCAGCCGCCGGTCAGGGCATAACGGGTGCCATTGGCGATGCTGAGCGCGTGATCGAGGTCGCGCGCCGCGATCACGGCCAGGACCGGTCCGAAGATCTCCTCCTGTGCCAGGGATGATGAAGGTTCGACGTTGGTGAAGATGTGTGGTGCCACATAGGTGCCGCTGGCCGCCAGATGGTCCGGCACCGTTCCCGCGTAGGCGAGCGTGGCCGGCGCCACCACCCCGGCGATGCGCCGCAGGATCCGTTGCTGCGCCTCAGCATCGATCACCGGACCAATGGCGGCGGCGGGATCATCCGCGGGACCCATGGTCAGACTCCGGGTAGCTTGCACCAAGCGTTCGATGAACGGTTCCAGTTGGCTACCGATGACGATGGCCCGGGAACACGCCGAACACTTCTGGCCCTGATAACCGAAGGTGCTGTGCAGCACCCCCAGCACCGCCTCGTCGAGATCGGCATCGGCGTCGACGATGATGGCGTTCTTGCCACCCATCTCGCAGACCACGCGTTTGACGTCCTCGCCTGGGCTGTGGGCGGCCAGCTCATTGATACCGAGGCCGACCGCGACCGAACCGGTGAAAGCGATCACCGATACCGCGGGATGACCGACCAGGGCCGGCCCGACGATCTCGCCGACTCCCGGCAGCAGGTTCACCACCCCGACCGGGAATCCGACGCAGCGCATCGCCTCCATCAACAGACCGGCGATCGCCGGAGTCTGCTCTGCTGGCTTCATCACCACCGTGTTGCCGGCGACCAGCGCGGCGGTGGTCATGCCGCAGAGGATGGCGAGCGGGAAGTTCCAGGGTGCGATCACCACCGCCACTCCGCGTGGTTCGAAGCTGGTGCGATTGGTCTCCCCAGGGAGGTCATGGGTGCGCTCCGCCTCCAGTCGTTGCATCTCATCGGCGTAGTAGCGGCAGAAATCGATCGCCTCGCAGACCTCGGCATCCGCCTCCTGGAAATTTTTTCCCGCCTCCCGCACCAGCAGGGCGCTGGCTTCATGGCGCCGCCGCACCAACTCATCGGCCAGCCTGTGCAGCAACCCACCACGTTCGCGCACCGCGCGGTCGCGCCAGCCGGGAAAGGCCGCCTTGGCGCTGAGCACAGCGGCCTCGGCATCGGCGGCCGTGGTGGTGGCGACGTGGGCGACGATGCGGGAGTGCTGACTGGGATCGCGAGAACACACCCGCTCATCGGCGGTGATGAAACGGCTGCCGATGACGGCGGGAACCGCTAAGGGCAAGTGTCCCGTCACCGTGGCGAGGGCTTGCGCGCAGGCCTCACGCGTCGAGGCGACGCTGAAGTCGAGCAGTGGTTGATTGACGAAGCCAGCGCGGCAGGCGACGGGCTGCTGGTCGGCAGCATGGGGTTTCATCAGCAGCATCTCCTCATCACCGTGTTCGATAAAACCGACGCGCACGAAGGATTGGTTGGAGGTATTCTCCAACAGGCGGCGCACGAGGTAGGCCATGCCCGGGAGCAGGCGGCCGTATGGGGTATAGATGCGCACCCGTTCGCCTCGTTCCACCAGGGTGGCTTTGAGCGGATCAGCCATGCCATAGAGCATCTGGAATTCATAGGCTCCGCGCGGGATCCCCAGTCGCTCGACCCGCGCCAGAACATGCGCGATGGAACGGATGTTGTGGCTGGCGAAGGCCGGCCGCAGATCGTCATGATGTGCGAGCAGGAAATCGCTGAGGTGTTCGTAATGGGCATCGGTGGCGGCCTTGGCGGTGAACACCGGAACTGGCCAGCCTTGTTGGCGGGCGACGACACGTTCGTGATCATGATAGGCCCCCTTCACCAGGCGGATCCAGAGCGGGGTTCCCCGCCAACGGGCCCAGTCCCGCAATCGCTGCAGATCAGCACCGGCGCAGTGGAGGTAGGCCTGGATGGCGATGCCAACCGCCGGCCAGGTGCGGAACTCGGTGCTTCCGAGCACCTCGGTGACCAGGTCGAGGGTGAGCGGTCGATAGGCATTCTGCTCCATATCGATGTTGACGAACACGCCCTGGCGACGCGCGGCGCGCAAGATCGGCTCCAGGCGCGCACGTACGGCAGTGATGCTGCCGAGCG
>JANPIY010000319.1:0-5820 GCA_031425255.1 Planctomycetota bacterium | reverse complement strand
GTGTGCGCTTCAGGCGAGGAAGTAACTCTATGGCACTGCGACAAAGTTTCCGGTGAGGGGTGGTCAAAATTAACCAACTCTAAATCTAGTTACCTGGAAGGGCGCAGAGCTGGGACTTCTCAACTCTGCGGCCTTCCAGGCAACTCCTCAACGGGTACCGAGGCCGAATGGGTGCAAGGTTGGGTTGGATCCGCCCGCACATCTGCCAGACGAGCGGAGATGTCATGTCCGCCGATCACTTTTATATGATTGACTCCAATCATATAAACCACACGCTCCCACCCATGCAGGTGACCCGGTGAAAGTCGCGTACGAGGTGGTGAAGGCGCGCCGCGACCAGATCGCCCAGCTGTTGTCCGAGCATCAATACCTGCCGTTGGCGGAGGTCTGCACCAGGCTTGGCATCAGCGAGGCGACCGCGCGCCGCGACCTCACCGCGCTTGAACGCGACCACGCCATCACCCGTACCTACGGCGGCGCGGTCAGCGACTACAACCGGCGCTTCGACTCATTCCGTGAACGCCTGGCACAAGCGGCCGAAGCCAAACGTCGGATCGCCCACGCGACCCTCGCCCTGATCAAGCCGGGCATGGTGGTGTACCTCGATGGTGGCACCACCGTGCACGCGGTGGCGGATGCGCTGGCCACCGGTGGGCCACGGCCACTGATCGTGGTAACCAACAACCTGATGGTGGCGGAGCGCCTGAGCGACGTCGATGGCATCGAGCTGAACGTCCTCGGTGGGCAATACCTGCGGCGCCAGGCGGTGATCCTGGGGCCGAAGGCGCAGACCTCGGCCAAGCTGTGGCGCTATGATCTCGCTCTCTTTGGCGCCGAGGCGATCACCGCCCGAGGGCTGTGGAACACCCAGGCCGACGTCGTGGCGGTGGAACGCACCGTCGCCAAGGCGACCAGGTCGACGGTGTTCCTGGTCGATGCCAGCAAGCTCGGGGCCTCGGCGCCGGTGTTTCTGCTGCCGTGGACCGACATCGACCGAATGGTGACGGATGCCGACGCCGAAGCCCTCGCGCTCGCTGGAATCGTCCTGCCCAACCGCTCCCTGGTGACCTGCTGATGACTACGACCTACCACCTGGCCCTCGACTGCGGCGCGGAAAGCGGCCGTGTCATGCTCGGAACGCTCTCCCGCTCTGCGGATGGCGGCGGCATCCTCGAATTGGAAGAACTGCACCGCTTCCCCACCGGCGCCATCCGCATCGCCGGCTCGATGCGCTGGAATGTGCTGCGCATCGCCGATGAGCTGCGCCAGGGCGTGAAGATCGCCGCGGCGCGCGGCCTGCCGATCGCCAGCCTCAGCACCGACACCTGGGGTGTGGACTATGTGCTGACGCGCGCCGGTGAGCCGGTGCTGACGCTGCCGCGCCATTATCGTGATCCCCGCAACCTCCCGGCCTATGATCGCACGCGCGCGCTGCTCGGCGAGGATGCGATCTTCGACGAGACCGGCATCCAGTTCATGGCCATCAACACGCTCTACCAATTGGTGGCGGCCAAGGACGCGGACCCAGGCCTGCTCGCCGCGGCTGAGCGCATGATCCCGATGGGCGACTGGTTCAACTTCATCTTCAGCGGTCGCGCGGTCGGCGATGCGTCGATGGCCAGCACCACCCAGCTCTACAATCCGCGCACGCGCGCGTGGTCGTGGACGCTGATCGAAAAACTCGGTCTGCCCAGGCACCTGTTCCCGGAGCTGGTGCCGTGCGGCACCGTGCTCGGTCCGGTGACGGCGGAGTTCGCTGCCGACACCGGCCTGCCGCCCGCCACCAAGGTCATCGCCACCTGTTCGCACGACACCGGCGCGGCGGTCGCCGGGGTTCCCGCGGTGCCTGGCAACGACTGGGCGTATCTCAGCTCCGGCACCTGGTCGCTGCTGGGCGTCGAACACCACGAGCCGGTGATCACGCCCAAGAGCCGCAGCCACAACTTCACCAACGAGGTGGGCGTCGATCACAGCATCCGCCTGTTGAAGAACATCAGCGGGCTATGGGTGGTGCAGGAATGCCGTCGCGCCTGGGAGGCCGCCGGCAAGGCCTACGATTACGGCGAACTCACCCGGCTCGCCGAGGCCACGCCAGCGCTGCGCTCGCTGATCAATCCCAACGATCCGCGCTTCATCACCGCCGACGCCATGCCAGAGAAGATCGCCGCCTATTGCCGCGAGACCGGGCAACCGGTGCCGAGCGCCCCTGGCGAGTTCGTGCGTTGTGCGCTCGAAAGCCTGGCCTTGTCCTACCGCCGTACCTTGTTCGAGCTCGAAGACACCACCGGTCGCACGCTCACCAAGCTGCACATCGTCGGCGGTGGCACCAAAAACCTCCTGCTCAACCAGCTCGCCGCCAACGCCACCGGCCGCACGGTTCTCGCGGGCCCGGTCGAAGCGACCGCCGCCGGCAACATCCTGATCCAGGCGATGGCGCTCGGCCATCTTCCCGACCTCGCGGCCATCCGTCGCGTGGTACGCTCCTCATTCCCGATCACCACCTATCAGCCCCGCGACGCCGCCCTGTGGGACGCCGCTTATAACCGCTTCAAGGATCTCCCATGACCTCCTCCGCCCCTATTTCAGCCAAGCCCGCCGCCCGTCCCTATCCCCTGTGGGATGCGGCCCACGCCGCCAAGCTCGATGGCGTCGGCAAACTGGTCTACCGCTCGAACCTGCTCGGCAGTGATCAGCGCGTGACCAACACCGGTGGTGGCAACACGTCGGCCAAGGTCATGGAAAAGGACCCGCTCAGCGGCAAGGACGTCGAAGTGATGTGGGTGAAGGGCTCCGGCGGCGACCTGCGCACGTCCAAGAAGGAGAATTTCTCCTCGCTTTACCAGCAGCGTCTGCTCGACCTGATCCCGCTCTACAACGCCGCCCCGGTCAAAGGACCAAAGACCGACGTCGAAGACAACATGGTGGGGATGTACCCGCACTGCACCTTCAACCTCAACCCGCGTGCGACCTCGATCGACACCCCGCTGCATTCCTTCGTCGCGCGCAAACACGTCGACCACATGCATCCCAACTCGGTGATCGCGGTGGCGGCAGCGAAAAACGCCAAGGAACTGACCAGGAAGATCTACGGCGACGATCTGATCTGGACCCCGTGGCAGCGCCCCGGCTTCGACCTGGGTCTCCAATTGCAGGCCATCACGGCCAAGCACCCGAACGCCAAGGGCGTGATCATGGGTGGCCACGGGGTGATCAACTGGGCTGACGAGGACCAGGCCTGCTACAACCTGACCATGGACATCATCAAGAAGGCCGACGACTACATCGCCAAATGCGACAAGGGCGAGATGACCTTCGGTGGTCAGAAGTACCAGTCGCTCGATGCCGCGAAGCGCAAGGAGGTCCTGGTCGCGGTGCTGCCGTGGCTGCGTGGTCAGGTGTCGAAGCAGAAGCGTCTGATCGGCACGGTGCAGGACGACGAGACCATGCTGCGTTTCGTCAACTCGGTCGACGCCCCGCGTCTGGCCGAACTCGGCACCAGCTGCCCCGACCACTTCCTGCGCACCAAGATCAAGCCGCTGTACGTGGCATGGAATCCGAAGGTCGAGGACATCCTGGCGCTGCGCAACAAGCTGGCCACCGGCCTCGAGCAGTACCGCAAGGATTACGCCGCCTACTACGCCAAGTGCAAGCGCGCCAACTCCCCGGCGATGCGCGATGCCAATCCCACCGTCATCCTGATTCCCGGCGTCTGCATGATCGCCTGGGGCAAGGACAAGTCGGAGAGCCGCGTCACCGCCGAGTTCTACAACTGCGCGGTCGAGGTGATGCGCGGCGCCGAGGCGATGGATGAATACGTCGCCATCGACCTGCAGGAGGCTTTCGACATCGAGTACTGGCTGCTCGAAGAGGCCAAGCTCAAGCGCATGCCGCCCGAAAAGGAACTCTCGCGTCAGGTCATCGCCGTCATCGGCGCCGGCTCCGGCATCGGCAAGGAGGTCTCGCACCGCCTGATCAAGGAAGGCGCGCACATCGTCTGCGTCGACATGGGCGCGGAATCGGCCAATGCCACCGCCAAGGAACTCACCGACATCCACGGCATCGGCATCGGCGTCGCGGGCACCGGCATCAGCGGCTGCGGCCCGGCCATCGGCTTGACGGCGAACATCACCAGCCGCGCCACCGTGCGGACGATGCTCGAAGACGTCATCATCGCCTACGGCGGTGTCGACACGGTCATGATCACCGCCGGCATCTTCGTCGCGCCCGACACCAAGGGCATGATCCCGGACGACAAGTGGGGCCTGACTTTCGACATCAACGTCATCGGCCAGGCCTTCGTCGCCGAGGAGGCGTACAAGATCTGGAAGGAGCAGGGCTTGAAGGCCAATCTCATCATCACCACCTCGGTCAATGCCGCTGTGGCGAAGAAGGGCAGCCTGGCCTACGACACCTCGAAGGCCGCGGCCAACCACCTGGTGCGCGAACTGGCCATCGAGTTCGCACCGCTGGTGCGGGTCAACGCCGTTGCGCCTGCGACGGTGGTGCAGGGCAGCAACATGTTCCCCCGCGACCGGGTGATCTCATCGCTGGCGAAGTACAACATCAGTTACACCGAGGCCGAGGACACCGAGTCGCTGCGCACCAAGCTGGCCAACTTCTACGCCGAGCGCACGCTGACCAAGCAGCCGATTACTCCGGCCGATCAGGCGGAGGCGCTGTTCGTGCTGGCGAGCAACCGCTTGTCGAAGACCACGGGGCAGGTGATCAATGTGGATGGCGGGTTGCATGAGGCGTTTTTGCGCTGAGCAACGCCGACTAGCAGAGTTTCAATCACAGAGGGTATTGGATCCCCTGGGAGCAAGTGCCCGGGGTCTGGTGCCCTCTGTTCTTTTGTTGTCTCCACGGCAACGCCCTGTGTACCCGCCTGAAACGGAACGGAGTGCTGAAAGCCCAATTCAATGGTTGATGTCACTGTGACCGGTGGACGGCCATTCTGCATTCGGCATTCGGCGTTCGGCGTTCGGCGTTCGGCGTTCGGCGTTCGGCGTTCGGCGTTCGGCGTTCGGCATTTCTCCCGAGGCCCGTAGGGCCGCCCCGATGCCAGCCCGGGGTGAAACCCTGGGAACATGCGCCCCACATCAACACAACCCCGTAGGGGTGACGGATGGACGAGGGGTATAGCGTGACGCGCATTCGACATCGTGACGTCTGCGATGTGGACGACGCCACATCATCCCGCACGATGGGGCACCATGCCCCACACCTACGTCAGCAGCCTCCTGCACGTCGTGTTCAGCACCCACCATCGTCAACCGCTCATCGCCAACGCATGGCGTGAACGTCTGCATGAAATGCTCGGCGGCATCGCGCGTGAACGTGGATTCCCCGCGCTCATCGTCGGCGGTACAGACGACCATGTGCATGCGTTGTTGTCCATGCCGTCGCGTCTGTCGTTGGCGGATGTCATGCGCACGTTCAAGGCGTCCTCGTCGGGATGGGTCAACGACACGTTCTTCCCCGATCGATCGTTCGCGTGGCAGGAGGGGTATGGCGCTTTTGGCGTCGGGTTGGCCGCACGCGACGCGACGATCGACTACATCCGCAATCAGGAGGAGCACCACCGTGAGCGGGGATTCCAGGATGAGTTCCGGGATTTTCTCGTACGGCATGGGATGGCCTGCGATGAGCGGCATGCGTGGGGGTGATCAACCCACATCTTCCATGATCATCGGTTCGGGGTTCCACCCCTCATCTATCCGTCACCCCTACGGGGTTACATCACTGATGTATCTGCGTCCCCGGGGTTTCACCCTGCCCATTACCCATAAGTCCCCCGTCCTCGGCCTGGGCCTGTTAATC
>JANPIY010000318.1:0-5904 GCA_031425255.1 Planctomycetota bacterium | reverse complement strand
CAGGGCGAGTGCCACCCCGAGCCCCGTCAGCATGTGACGTCGGCTGAGCAACCAGTTATGTCGGCGGATGTTCATGGTGGTTCCTGTCGTCTCAGCGTTTCTGGAACAGGTCGGAGAGCACCAGTTGCTCGACGACGTCCTGCAGGCGGTACCTGTCCTTGGCGCAGGCACGCGCGATCGCGTGGATCTGTGCCAGGTCGTCGATGGTCATCACCCGTCGCACGGCAAAGGTCGCGAGCTGCTCGACGAAGGCCTCGGCGAAGCGGTCGACGTCTTGGGTGAGCAACTGCTTGAACGCCTCCGGTCCGTCAAAACGCCGGCCATCCGGCAGCGTGCCGCTGGCATCCACCGTGGGATTGGTGCCCTGGCCGGCGGTCATCATTTCCTGCGTGCGCCATTGCCCGATCGCATCGTAGTTGTCGAAGGCGAAGCCGAGGGGATCGATCTTGCGATGACATGACGCGCAGGTGACGTTGGTCGCATGCGCTTCCAATTGTTTCCGCACGGTGGCCTTGGGCACATTGGCCGGGGTGGGCGCCAACGGTTCGACATTCGGCGGCGGCGGTGGAGGCGTGCGGCCGAATACCGCCTCGGACACCCACACCCCGCGATGCACCGGTCGGTGCCGGGTCCCGTCGGATGTCAGCGACAGTACCGAGGCCTGGGTCAGCAGACCACCACGGTGATCTTCCGGGCGCAGCGCCACGCGTTGAAATCCAGAGCTGGTGAGCGGCGTCACCTGGTAATGCAGGGCCAAGCGCGGGTTCAGCATCGTCCAGTCGGAGTGCAGGAACTCGCTGAGCGAGAGGTTGCGTGAGAAGACCTCGGTGAAGAAACCGGTGGTCTCAAGCACCATGCTCTTTTCCAGCCAGACATCGTAGTCGGGGTAGAGCTTGGGGTCGGGAGGGAACATGCCGACCTTGTGCAATTGCAGCCACTGTCTGGGAAATGCGTCGGTGAAGCGCCGGATCTTGGGGTCGGCCAGCATGCGTTTGAGGTGTGAACGCAACTGGTCCGGCTGATGCAAGGCGTCTGCGCGTGCGGCGGCCAGCAGCGCCTCGTCGGGCATCGAGCCCCAGAGGAAATACGACAAGCGCGTCGCCAATTCCCAATCGTTCAAACGCGCGCGTCGTTGGGTGGCCGAACCTTCCTCGATGAAGAAGAAGTTCTTCGAGGTCAGGACGCCGGTCATCGCCGCCAACATGGCGGAGCGGAAGGACTCCCCCGCGGCGGTCTCCTGCTCCAGGACCGTGACGTACCGCGCCACCTCCGCCGGCAATGCCGGACGTCGCCAGGCGCGGTCGGCAAAACGCTGCAGCGATTCACGTGCCTGGTTCATATCTCCCGCGGTTGATGGCATGAACCCATCGCGTTTGCGCTGATCCGCCTCGCTGACCAGCGGGCCCTCCCATTCGATCCAATCGACCAGCAGCAGGGGGTGCAGGGGTTTGCCGGCATCATCGGTGAGCTTGTAGCCGGTCGGCTCCATATAACGGGTGTCACTGGTGCTGATGAAATAATTGCTGCCCATGGTCAGCACGTTGCGCGTGTGGCCTTCTCCGATGGTTCCGGCCACCGCGTTGTAGATGTCGAGCTCCACCGGCGGCGACAGGAAGGTCTCGAACTGGACGATCACCGGCTTGCCTTCAGGCGCGATGATGTCCTCGTCAAAGATCGTGCGTTTCAATTCGGTATGCCAGATCGCCAGGTGCGGCGCGCGGCCTCCCACGGGCTGCAGGCCACTGAGTTGGATGCGCGCACGGTACATGCCGGGCTGGATATGGAGACCACCCCAATACCCGCGCAGGGCCGGCAGTTTGTGCTCGGGCCAGACCACCGCGCGCACCTGCTTGGCGAGGCCCATCGCTTCGAGTTTCTTCCGTTCATTGCGATGCACCATTTCGATGGTGTCGGCGCGGAAGACCGAGGACTTCGTCGGCTGTTCGGGGAAGGCGCGTTCGAGCACGGTCTCCGCCGCCTTGAAGTAACGCTCGACGTGCGAGGGCGACAACGACAGCAACGAACCGATGCGCTCGAAGCCATGCCACCTGGGGTCCTCGCTGAAGGTCCCTGGCAGGAGAACGTCGTAATGGACAACCAGCAGATCGTAGATGGTGTTGGCGTATTCTTCGCGGCTGAGGCGGTAATGGGCAATGGGACCGCGTTTGGCCATACGCGCCGCTTCGCCGGCTTTGATCCGCCCGGCGATCCAGTCCACCACCGCACCGAGCTCGTTTTCCGTCGGCTTCGCCTCGTCCTTGGGCGGCATCTCGCCGGCGTTGATGCGCGTCATGATCTCGGCCCAGCGCTCGGCGTCGACGTGGTTGGAAAAATCACGCCCCAGCGTGTCCAGGCGCAGGTCGCCTTTCTGCTTCTTGGCATCGTGGCAACGCAGGCAGTGTTCTTTGAGGAAGCCGTCGATGGCGCGGTCGGCGGTGGCTGATTTGTCCGCGGCAGCCAGGTGGCCGCCGCAGGTGAGGACCAGCAGCAGCGCGGAGATCAGTAGCTTCATTGCGGGATCCTGTCTGCACATGGTACCACGCGCCTAGGTGGCGCGTCGGGTTCCGACTGAGTGGGCGAGAGTGCCACCCCGCCAACCAGGCGCATGCCACGACTATCCGTCACACCCCTGGCCGCTGGCAATCCGGCGATCTTCCCATCATGGCGGCATGAGGTTGCCCACCTGTCGTGCCGTTGTTGCGCTGTGGTTCGCTGTCGCGATCGCTCTGGGGGCTCAGGAGTCGCCTTCTCAGCTAGAACGGCTTGCGGCGATCGAACGCGACCAGGCTGGCCTGCCCCAGCTCATCCCGTCGCAGCAGTCGCACCAGCGCATCGGGTTCCATGGGCTGCAGGCGGAATCGGCGTGGCTCACCATCGATCTGGGGCGCACGGTCACGCCGGACCGTATCGCCGTATTCCCGGCCCGGCCGCAACTGGCGGAGCGGGTGCCCTCGCCAGGATTCCCCGCCGCCTTCGATGTGGAGATCGCTGAGACCGAGGACTTCGCTCGCGCCATCCGCATCGCGCGCTGGAGCGAACCGCTGCCGGGCGCGGGCGAGCACCTGCCCTTTCTTATCTTCCCGGGCAATGGCGCGACCGGGCGTTTCATCCGTCTGCGCGTCACCGGGCTGCGTCCGGATCCCGATCAAAGCGACCGGCAGTATTTCCGTATCGGTGAGATCGTGGTGCTGGCGGATGGCCTCAATGTCGCGCTGCACATGCCGGTGAAGAGCTCCGCGTCCACCGAATCGGCCCGGCGGTGGGAACGCCTGAACGTCAATGACGGCTACCTGTGGTGCCTGCCGCTGCGCGGAGCGTCGCCGTCACCGACCCATGGCTTCCAGAGTGGCGTCAGCGTTGACGCCGTGGTGGCCGACCGCAGCTGGGTCGAGGTCGATCTGGGTGAGCTCATGCCCATCGACCAGATCCATCTGGTGCCGGCGCATCCGCGCGACTTTGCTGATTCCTCCGGTTTCGGTTTTCCCACGCACTTCCGAGTGCTTGGCGATGCAGGCACACCTTCCGAGACCGTGATCCTCAAAGAGTTGGAACCTGTGTGGCCCGCCGATGCGCTGCCAAATCCCGGTTCAGCGCAGGTGATGGTGGCCACGCCTGGGCTGAGCGCTCGGCGCATCCGGATCTCTTGCCAAGCATTGTGGCGGCGTGGCCCAGGGAGCGGACGCGGCCCGGATGAACACGTCTTCGCGCTGAGCGAACTGCAGGTGTGGCGCGGTCGCACGAACCTCGCTGCGTGGCGGCCGGTACTTGCTGCCGATTCTACTCAGACGACGGGCTGGTCGCCCGAGTCGTTGACCGACGGGTACTCGAGCCGTCACCAACTCATCGATTGGGATGCCTGGCTCGACGGCATTGAACGTGGCGAACACCTGCGCGCCGAGGCCCAGACCTTGCGTACCAGCCTCGCGCTCGAACACGACCGTAGGCAGCAGCGCCTGGTGCTCATCGCCATCAGTGCCGCCGTCCTTATCGCGCTGCTCGCGGCCATCGCCTTGTTGCTGCTGCGCACGCGCGCGGGTCGCGAACGCGACCGTCTGCGCACACGTATCGCTCGCGACTTGCACGATGAGATCGGCGCCGGGTTGTCGCACTTGGCGATGCAGAGCGACTTGGCCAAACAGCATCTGCAGCGCGGTGATCTGCACGGCGACCGCCTCGATGCGATGTCGGCGGCGGCGCGCGATCTGATTGACCACATGCGCGATATCATCTGGTTGCTGGCACCGAAGGCCGGTGATTGGCGCGAGCTGTCCCGCCGCATGGCGGCGATCTCCGACCGTCTGCTGGAGGGCATTCCGCATACCGTGGTGGCCACCGGCACGCCGCCGGATGGCCAGCCGGCGATCGCTTGGTCCCGCGATGTGGTGTCGTTCATGAAGGAGGCCCTGACCAACGCTCGACGACACAGCCACGCGCAGCAGGTGCAGGTGTCGATCACCTGGAGCGAGCGGCTAGTGATCGAGATCAGCGACGACGGCACCGGCTTCGACGTCGACGACGCCCGCACGCACGGCGGCTCTGGACTGGACAACCTCCGTCAACGCGCTGCCGCCCTCTCAGCCATCTTGGAGTTGCACAGCAGCCCAGGGCAGGGCACCCGCATCTTACTCAGCGTTCGCATCGCGGCCGCTTGAGTCTGCGATGCCATCACCTTCCATCGCCACGGACTTCCAATGACCTTAACGACTGTCACTACCATCTGGATCGTCGAGGACCATGACCGCTTGCGGCAGACCCTGGGCGAAGCCATGACGTTGGCCGGTGCCACCACGGTCCGCTTGTTTGCCAGTTGCGAAGCTGCGTTAGCCGGCCCCGTCGGTCCTGACGTCATGCCACAGGTGATCATCCTCGACATCGGCCTCCCAGGCATGTCCGGCATCGACGGCATCGCGCGTTTCAAGCTGCTCTCGCCAGCCTGCCACATCATTATGTTCAGCGTCTTCGATGATCCCACCCGGGTGTTCGATGCCATCTGCGCTGGTGCATCAGGGTACCTGCTCAAGTCGGAAACGCTGGAGCGCATCGTCGGTGCGGTGCAGGAGGTGCTGCGCGGCGGTGCCCCGATGTCGCCCGAGATCGCGCGTAGCGTACTGGACCGCTTCAGTCGTCTACGCCCTTCGACTGGCGCCGTCGAATTGTCCGAGCGTGAGCGCGACGTGCTCCGCCTGCTCGCCGACGGCCTGACCAAAAAAGAGATCTCGACCAAGCTCGATCTCAGCCTGCACACGGTCGACAACTACGTCCGTCGCATCTATGCAAAACTGCATGTGAACACGCTCGGCGGCGCCGTGGCCAAGGCCCTGCGCGAGGGCCTGCTATGACCTGTCCGCAGGTGGCGCAGCGGACTGGACCAAAAAGCCCAGCCTCCGGAGCAGCTGGATCCTAAGCGCGCACCGCGCGGCTCAGGACAGCCCTTCCATCATTTTCTTGCTGTCGCCGTGGCTAGCGAGGGCGCAGCCAGCGCGGGCGGCCATGGCCAGGAACAGATCGCACATGTTGCTCGAGGTGTCGATGACGCGACCCGAATTGATGGTGCCGCCGCCACGACCAGCGAGCAGGACCGGAAGGTCGTCATGGTTGTGGCGGTCGCCGTCGCCGATGCAGGAGCCGTACAGGACCATGCTGTTGTCGAGCAGTGTGCCCTTGCCGTCGTTCAACGACTTCATGCGTTGCAACAAGTAGGTCAGCATCTCGACGTGATGGGTGTTGACCTTGGTCAGGTCTTCGAGCTTGCTGGGATCCTTCTGGTGGTGCGACATGTCGTGATGACCGCGCGATACGCCTATATCCGGATAGGTGCGCCCCGAGCTGCCGTTGCCCATCATGAAGGAGATGACGCGCGTGCTCTCCTCCGATGCCTTCGAAGGGCGCGCGCCGGGGACGCCG
>JANPIY010000317.1:0-4433 GCA_031425255.1 Planctomycetota bacterium | reverse complement strand
AGCTGAGCGAGTCGCGGTTGGCGTAGGCTTCCAGCGCGCCGGCGCCGGGCACGGTCAGGGGCTGGGCGCGGGCGAACAGCTGCGCCGAGCCTGCCAAGCACCGAGGCCGAAATGTGGATCGAAGTGCGCCTTGAGGATCTTCTCCGGATGGGAGTGGGCGACCTCTTCGATGTCCATGCCGCCTTCGCTGCTGACGATCAGCACCGGCGCCGCCGCAGCTCCGGTGCTGGTGGTCAGCAGCGAAGGCGGCATGGATATCGAGGAGGTCGCCCACTCCCACCCCGAGAAGATCCTCAAGGCGCACTTCGATCCGCATGCCGGCCTTGGTGCCTGGCAGGCGCGTCGTTTCGGCTTCGAGATCGGGCTGACTCCGGCCCAGATCCCCGCCTTCGTCAAGACCGCACAGGCGCTCGCCAAGTGTTTCATCGAAACCGATGCCGACATGCTGGAGGTCAACCCGCTGGTGGTGACGGTGAAGGACGAGGTGGTGGCGCTCGACAGCAAGATGTCGTTCGATGACAACGCGCTTTTCCGCCATCCCGACATCGCCGCGATGCTCGATCCCAATGAAGAGGACGCCGCCGAACTCGAGGCCAAGAGCCACGACATGGCCTTCGTCAAGCTGGGCGGCAACATCGGCTGCATGGTCAACGGCGCCGGCCTGGCGATGGCGACCATGGACGCCATCGCGCAATACGGCGCAGCCCAAGGCGCCTTCCCGGCGAACTTCCTCGACGTCGGCGGCGGGGCCACCGCCGAGAAGGTCACCACCGCCTTCAAGATCATCCTCAAGGACGCCTCGGTCGAGGCCATCCTGGTGAACATCTTCGGCGGCATCATGAAGTGCGACACCATCGCCAATGGTGTGCTCACCGCAGTGAAGGAGGTCGGCCTCGACCGTCCGCTGGTGGTGCGCCTCGAGGGCACCAACGTCAAGGAAGGCAAGAAGCTCATCGCCGAATCCGGCCTGACCGTGATCGCCGCCGACGACCTCAAGGATGGCTGCGTCAAGGCGGCCATGGCGGCAGCGGAATACCGCAAGTCCAAGGGCCTGGCGCCGCGCCCGGCGCTGGCCGCGCCGGCAGCCATCGCGTTCATTCCCAAGGGCAAGGCGAAGGTCAAAGCCAAGGTCAAGGCGAAGGTCAAGGCCACAGGAGCTGCGAAGGCGAAGGCCCGGCCCGCGAAAGCCAAGGCCATCAAGCCCGCCGCCAGGGGCAAGAAGCCGGTGAAGAAGCCGGCCTCAGCGAAGAAGCCGGCCAAGCGGGTGAAGAAGCCGGCCAAGCCGGTGAAACAAGCAGCGCCCAAGGCGAAAGCCAAGAAGCGCTGAGCTCCTGAACGCCGCACCCGCACCGCACGCTCCATACGCTCCGCACGCTAAAGAAGAGACCGAACCATGGCCGTCCTCGTCAACAAGAAGACCCGCCTCATCTGTCAGGGCATCACCGGTAAAGTGGGCACGTTCCACTCGAACGGCGCCATCACCTACGGCACCAATTTCGCCGGTGGCGTCACCCCAGGCAAGGGTGGTCAGACTTGGACCGCCGAGA
This sequence comes from Planctomycetota bacterium, assembly GCA_031425255.1. Classification (GTDB taxonomy): domain Bacteria; phylum Planctomycetota; class UBA11346; order UBA11346; family UBA11346; genus BOG-1363. Next base: position 2,886 of record JANPIY010000317.1, on the reverse strand, counting down.
ACGGCAAGAACTTCCCGGTGTGGAACACCGTCGCCGAAGCGGTGAAGCAGGGCGGCGCGACCGCCTCGATGATCTTCGTGCCGCCTCCTGGCGCCGCCGATGCGATCTGCGAAGCCATCGATGCCGGCGTGCCGCTCATCGTCGCCATCACCGAGGGCATCCCCGCTCGCGACATGTACCTGGTGAAGAAGAAGCTGGCGAATTCCGCCTCGCGTCTCGTCGGGCCCAACTGCCCAGGCGTCATCACTCCTGGGGAGTGCAAGATCGGCATCATGCCCGGCTACATCCACAAACGCGGCTCGACCGGGATCGTCAGCCGCTCCGGCACGTTGACCTACGAGGCCGTGTTCCAATCCACTGGCGCCGGTCTCGGCCAATCGACCTGCATCGGCATCGGCGGCGATCCGATCAAGGGCACGGATTTCATCGACGCCCTGACCCTGTTCCAGAACGACGACGAGACCCGCTACATCATCATGATCGGTGAAATCGGCGGCGATTCCGAAGAGCGCGCCTGCGAATTCATCGAGAAGCATGTGACCAAGCCGGTGGTCGGTTTCATTGCCGGCTCACGCGCGCCCAAGGGCAAGCGCATGGGCCACGCCGGCGCCATCGTCAGCGGCAACACCGGAACCGCCGAGGCCAAATTCGCCGCCATGCGCAAGGCCGGCGTGTTCATCGCTGAAAGCCCGGCGAACCTGGGTGAGACGCTGTTGATCGCTGCCGGTAGGCGTTGACCCGCTCCTGAACTTCCACCGAGAGGGCTCACACCTCGGTGGGCGTTCTTCGATCTCACACCTCAGTGGGGAGCAGGTGTACCTGCCCCCGGTGGCGAATCCGCTGGCGGTAATGGAAGCGGCGCTGCCACATCCGGAGTCGTCGGCAGGCCGTGCGGATCGGCCGGACGACTCGGACGCTCAGGCCCCGACACTGGCGGGTTCCCGCTCGCTGGATCATTCCGTGCCGCCTCGGGCTGATCACCCAGCGATGGTATCAGCGGGACAGGTGGCTGTGCTGAGCCTGGCTGGTCCTGGTGGATGGGAGCCGGTGGCACCGGTCGGGGCGCAGGCACCGTGGGGCCGGTGGGCACCGGTTCCGGAACCACCGGCTTGGGCGGGATGACCGGGACGGGGACGGGGTCTTCGCCAGCGGCGGCTGTCGGCGTGGCGCTCGGCTCCGTCGCGCTCGCAGTCACCACCGATCCGCCTTGGCTCCCGAGCGCAGGCATCGCTGGGACGAAGACGACGGGACATGCCGCCCCAGCCGCGAGCAGGCAGATGCGTGGAAACATGCTGAACGACATGGCAGCCTCCGATGCGATGGCGCGGCTGGAGCGACACCTCGAGTGCAGTCGCAACAGCGTCGGCAATGCCAATCAGCTGGGTATCATGCCGCTCACTGAGACCATCGACGGTGCAGATATCGGCATGCTTCCTCCGGTAGGGATGCCATTCGCAGTACCACCCTCCTCGCGCCTCTCACATCGGAGTGAACCATCAGCCACATGCTGGCATGCCCGTCGCTGCACTCGCTGAGCCGTGCCGATTTTGAGAAGCCGGAGCGGACGACCGATCGCTGAACGGGATGATCATGCGAGTGGTCGGCAGACCGTGGGGTGACCTTGCGCCGGTAGCCCCACGCCGGAAGGGCCACCCCTCGACGGCGCCAGGAGCGGGCCGATGAGATCACCACCAATTTCCATGGGTCACTCATTCAAGAGACGCGGGTTCAAGCCGCGACGCCGCACCCCGACCTACCTGCCGTTGCTTGCGGTCCTGGGAGCGCTGATGGCCGCGCTGCTGGTACTGGCGGGCTTCGCCTTCCTCATCGGCGCCACCTGGTGAGCGGCCGCTCAGCTGGGCGTTTTTGCACTGCGGCGAGGCCGAGCTGAAACGTGAAGGGTCGTTGAGGGTGGGAGCCGACGGCGACGCCTTTGCGCCCACACCGGTTGTGGGGTACCATTGGCACGAGGTTGCGCCCAATGGCCGCCATTCCCAAGAAAATCGGCAGCTACCAGATCCTCTCCAAGCTCGGCCAAGGTGGCATGGCGATCGTCTACCGCGCCATGCAGCCCTCGCTGCACCGCGAGGTGGCGCTGAAGGTGGTGTCGACCACCTTCAGCGGTGACCCGGCCTTCTGCGAACGTTTCCTCCGTGAAGCCCGCGCCGGCGCCCTCGTCAATCATCCCAATGTCGTCACCTGTTTCGATGCCGGCGAAGCGGATGGCCAACTCTTCATGGCCATGGAACTGGTCACCGGCGGCGATCTGGCCCAACTGATCGACAAACGCGGCGGACGCCTCGATGAGAAGCTGGCCTTGAACCTGATGCGCGATGCCGCCAGCGGCTTGGAAGCGATCGAGGCCGCGCGCCTGGTCCACCGCGACATCAAACCCGCCAACATCTTCCTGACCGATCGCGGCGAGGCCAAGCTCGCGGACCTCGGTCTGGTCTGCTTCTCCACCGGCGACGACCGCATGACCAAGCCGGGGACGGTGATGGGGACCCCCGCCTACATCGCCCCGGAGCAGGCACGTGGGGTGCCCGATGTCGATATCCGCGCCGACATCTATTCGCTTGGCGCCACGTTGTTCCACCTGCTCACCGGCCAGCCCCCCTACGTCAGCGAGAGCCCGATCACCACCCTGGTGAAATCGCTCAACGAACCCATGCCGGATCCGCGCGTCCTGCGACCGGACCTGTCATTGCCGCTGGTGGCGATCATCGCCTTCTCCACCGATAAGGATCGCGACCGGCGATACCAGTCCGCCCGGCAGATGCGTGAGGACCTCGAATGCGCCATCGCCGGGCAACGCCTGCGCTATGCGCAGCCGCCCTCCGTGGTGGGCAAGTCCGGAGCCGGAAAGCCGACACCAACGCCCGTGAC
>JANPIY010000316.1:0-3355 GCA_031425255.1 Planctomycetota bacterium | reverse complement strand
CCGATTGCCGAATGCCGAAGGCCGAATGCCGAAGGCCGATTGCCGATGGCCTAATGCCTAATGCCGCCCGCCATCGGCTAACGGCCATGGGCGGTCGGGCTACGGCGGTCGGCGGTCGGCGGTCGGCATTCGGCGGTCGGCTATCGGCCAACGGCCATCGGCCAACGGTGGTCGGTGGTCGGCGGTCGGCGTCGGCGGTCGGCCCCCCTCACGTCGAGCGAGGATGGAACTTCCGATGCATCTCGATCAGCCGCTTGGCATCCACGTGGGTGTAGCGCTGGGTGGTGGTCAGGTTGGCGTGGCCGAGGAGTTCCTGCACCGAGCGCAGATCGGCGCCGCCTTCGAGCAGGTGGGTGGCGAAACTGTGGCGCAACAGGTGGGTGTAGACCGGCTTGGTGATGCCTGCCAGCACGCCGGCATCGTGTACCACCTGCCACAGGACATGGCGCGAAATCGGCAGGCCCCGGGCGGACAGCAGCAGCCGGGTCTGTTTCAGCTCCGGGTCGAGGGTCGGCCGCAGGTCATCGAGGTAGCGCCGCAGCGCCGAACGCGCGCGCTCACCGAGCGGGACCATGCGGTCCTTGCCGCCCTTGCCATGCAATTGGACGAGCGCGGCCTTCTCCCGCAGGTCCTCCAGGGAGATCCCCGCGACTTCGCTCGCGCGACCGCCGCAGGCATAGAGGAGTTCGAGCGCCAAGCGGTCGCGCATGCGCATCGGACCGTCGGCGACCGCGTGCAGCAGACGTTCGACCTCGTCGACCGAGAGCACCTCGGGCAGGGCGTTCCACAGTTTCGGCATCTGCGCCAATTGGATGCGGTCGCGTTCGAGCAGCTTCTCGCTGACCAGGTAACGGGTGTACATGCGCAAGGCGACCAGCAGACGTACGAGCGAGGACGCCGCCAGCTTCCGCTCATCGCGCAGCCAGGCGAGCATCCGTCCGACTTCATCCGGGCCGCAGGCGGCGAGATCGAGGGACAAGGCCGTCAACGCGACCTGGACGAGGGTGAGGTCGCGCCGATAGGCCGCTAAGGTGTTGTTGGAGAGTCCGAGTTCGAGTCGGCAATACGCCAGGAAGGCCTTGCTGGCGTCGATCATGCTGGCGGTTTAGCGGCGACCTGCGCGCATGCCATCGCGCCCGCGCGTCCGACGGCAAGCTCGGGCGGCGTGGGGGCTGTGTTTGGCCGATCCCGACCTACCTTGCGCCCATGCCCCGACCGCCCAAGAACTCCGACCGCCGTACCCCTCCCGCCCGTGGCGCCGCCGCCGGCCCTGGACGTGGTGGCAAGCCCGCCCGTCCGGCGCGCAGCGGCAAGCCCGGCGCGGCCTACGTGCCGCCTTCCGACCGCGACCGGTCCAAGGGCGAGCGCCCGCAGCGCGGCGAACGTCCAGCGCGTGGCGAACGACCGGCGCGCGCCGAGCGTGGTGAACGACCGGCGCGGGCCGAGCGTGGTGAGCGCCCGGCGCGGGCCGAGCGTGGTGAGCGCCCAGGACGTCCCGAGCGCGGGGAGCGTCCGACGCGCCCCGAGCGTGGCGAACGGCCGACGCGCCCTGAGCGTGGCGAACGGCCGGAGGTCGGTGGCGGCAAGCGTGGCGAAGGCTGGGTGCCACCGGTGCGCGACGAGCGGCCCAAGCGCCCGACCCGCCCGACCATCCCAGGAGAGCGTCCGCGCAGCGAACGGCGCCGCGCCCCGAAGAAGGACAAGGGCGTGGTGTGGGTGCCCGGTCCCAACGCGCGCGAGGTCAAGGTCGAGGCTGGCCGCGACCTGGCGCACTTCCTGGTGCATGCGGCCAAGAACACCCTCTCGGTGCGCGCCGCGCGCCGCCTGCTGGAGAATGGCTGCTGCCGCATCGACGGTCGGGTCGAGACCTATGGCAGCCGCATCCTCAAGCGCGGCGAGATCGTCGAGTTCTTCATCCCGGAGGACACCGAGCACCGCTTCGATCCCAGGCGTGTGCTGCTCGACGACGTCGGCGTGGTCGCCTACGACAAGCCGCCTTTCCTGCCGGTGACGCCGACCGATGCGGTGAAGAGCTGGAGCCTGCTCGACATCCTCACCCCGCACCTCGGCGAGTTGTTCCCGGTGCACCGTCTCGACGCCGACACCTCGGGCATCGTGCTGTTCGCCAAGTCGAAGGAGGTCGCGGAACGTCTCGAGGCGTTGTTCAAGGACCACGGCGTGCAGAAGACCTACCACGCCATCGTACGCGGCCATCCGCGCGAGAGCGGCACCTACCGCAGCTACCTGGTCAAGGTCGAGAGCCAGAAGGGCTTCGAGAAGTGGAAGAGCGGCCGCGGCCCCGACGCCCGCGAGGCGATCACCACCTGGGAGGTCGAGCGCCGCCTCGGCAAATACGGCAGCCTGCTGCGCGTCGAGCCCAAGACCGGCCGTTACCATCAGATCCGCATCCACTTCAGCGAGATGGGCTTCCCGCTCTACGGCGAGCGCCTCTACAGCGATCGCCGCGATCCCGTCCACGTCACCCGCCACCTGCTGCACGCCTCCCGCGTCCAGCTCCCGCACCCGGTCGGCGGCCCCTCGCTCGACATCAAGTGCCCACCGCCCCACGATTTCACGGCGGCGATCGAGCAGCTCGAGACCATCTGAGGGGCTGGGTACGCAGGAAGCATGGGAGAGAAATATTGGTTCTTCGGCGTGATCAGTGGGTTGGGAAACGGCAAGCACGTGATCCGCTCTCGAGATCAAGCGGAGAAAGGCTGGCCGCAGAGGCGCAGAGGCGCAGAGGAAGACCAGAACAGGGGCTTTTTCGTCTCTGCGTCTCCGCGGCCCGATCCTCTTTCATTGACTGCACTGCACCCACTGATCGCGCCGAAGAACCGAAATATTCACCACCGAGCGCACAGAGTGGAAGTACCTGCACGCTCCTGCGGCCTGATCGACGGTGACTCTGACCCCTGCTCAGGCTGACATTCACCATGCATGCGAGCGTGTGGAGCGCGCTCTGTGGGCTCTGTGAGCTCGGTGGTGAATATCCTCTTGTCGGTCAGGACGTGGGTGGCTTCACGTTCCTGCTCCACGGGACGAGGCCGAATTGCTCAAGGTTGACCATCACCGCCTCGCTGGTCACGGGTTTGATCAGGTAGGCTTCGCACTGGTTGCGAAAAGCGGTGAAGATGCTGGTCTTGTCGGCATTGACCGTGGCCATGATGACCTTGACCCCCTGCTGCGGCAACGTGCCGCGACGCCCTTCGATGGCGCGGATGGCCGCCAAGGTCTCCTGGCCGTCGATGTCAGGCATCTGGATGTCGAGCAGCACGAGATCGAAGGGCTGCTGATCCAAGGCGGCACTGAACGCCGCCAGCGCCGCACGCCCCGTCGCCGCCTGTTCGCATTC
>JANPIY010000315.1:0-5799 GCA_031425255.1 Planctomycetota bacterium | reverse complement strand
CCCCAGTCCGCGAGGGACAGGTCGGCAACCAGGAAGTCGTCACCTTTCGCGGCAACGGTGAGAGCAGCAGTGGGAGTCGCAGCGGGCTTGGCCATGGGGATTTCCTTGTATCGCTCCATCATGATGGATCGATAAAGGCCGCAAGCGACACTTGGCCCAAGGCGGTGCAGGGTTCCTCGGACATGCTCGGGTACCTCACGCGGTGCACGGTCGCGCCCATTAATGCGACCCCCCTCCCCACGTTGCCGACCCCCGAGCCGGTCCACACCTGTCCTTGAGTTGCTGGCGACCGCATGAGGATGCGCCCCCCCATGGCCACACCCCGTCGCATTTTCCGCATCTACGAACAGCTGGCCAAGAACGCCGAGGAGATCCGCGACTTCGCCAGCGCCAAAGGTGAGAAGTCCGGAACGCTGGACCTGCTGGTGAAGGGTGATCGTGAGCAGCTGCTGACCCGCTGGGGGGAGGAGATGGCCGAGCTCTGCGGCGTGCTCGACGGCACCCACCATGATTCGTACCTCATGGAAGCGACGCAGACCTACTACTGGGGGTGCCTCTTCGCGGTCACCGGCGGCGCCAGCTGGGAAACCATCGCCTTCGATGCCGGGCGCCGCCAAGCCGCCACCTGCAAGATCGACACCGTGCCGGAAGTCCGGGCCTCGGTCGCTCGTCTGGTCTCCCTGGGGGTCGCAGCCGTCAAGCCGGAGAAGCTCTTCCTGGTGTGGAACGCCGCGGACTGGATCTACCGTCGCCAGCTGCCCGCCGAGAAGCAGTGGACGCTGGAACAGATGATGGAAGCCGATCTGCACGACATGCAGAAGCGGTCCTACCTCGCGCCGATCCTCGCCCAGATCGCCGACTGACAGGCTTTCACTACTCTTCTCCGCCGCTCTCCACACCCGCCCTCGGCCTCCGCTCGGCGCGCGTGCCGGTGATGGTGGTGTGCCCGTGAGCCGCGGGGACTCCCGCTCGGCGGATCAGCACCTACGTTCGGCATCATGACCTGCGACCTCCTGGTCTTCGCACCCCATCCCGACGACGCCGAGATCCACTGCGGTGGCACCATCGCCGCGCATGTGCGCCGAGGCGCGACGGTGGTGGTGGTCGATGCCACGCGAGGTGAACTGGGCAGCCGTGGCAACGCGCAGACCCGGGCCGCGGAAGCCGCGGAAGCAGCCCGCATCCTGGGGCTAGCCGCACGCGAGAATCTCGCGCTCGCCGATGGAGCGGTGCCGACCGCTGATCCGGGCGCACGCCTGTTGGTGATCGACGCGATCCGTCGGCATCGTCCGTCCGCCGTGCTGTGCATCAGCGGTCACGCCCGCCATCCCGATCACCAGGCCTTGGCCCAATTGGTCGGCGGCGCGGTCAAGGCGGCCTCATTCCATAAACTGGTTACCGCCAGCGGCAGCGCTGCGTGGGCGCTGGCCCGATTGTGGTTCTATGAAGCGGAGTTGCCGCTGACCCCGGCCTTCCTGGTGCCGCTCACCGCTGCTGACTGGCGCATCAAACAAGACGCCATCGCCTGCTACGGCAGCCAGCTCCATCGACCTGGGAGCAGCGAGCCGGCGACTACGATCGCCGACCCCGCATTCCTGTCGTGGATCAATGCCCGCGGTCGCGCCTGGGGCCATCAGGCGGCAGCCGAATACGCGGAAGCCTTTGTCGGACCTGAGGCTCCACGCCTGATTGAGCTGCGCGGCGTGTAATCGTTTCCGCCTCGCACCCGGACCGACCAGTTTTTACGCGCTTGCGCGCGGACGCTCACCATCGGTCCCATTAATTCCATCCCACTGCTGTGCCGTGCAGCGTATCCACCCGGCATAGACATCGCTTCCTGGAGTCGTCCGGCGAATCCACCCCGCCAACGACAAGGAAGTGCTGCATGATCGCGCAAAAAAACCTGGTTGTCATCGGCAATGGTATGGTGGGGCATCGTTTCCTCGAACTGGCGGTCGAAGCCGGTCTTCATCGCGCGTTCAACATCATCACCTTCTGTGAAGAGACCCGCTACGCCTACGATCGGGTATACCTCTCCAGCTACTTCAGCGGCAAGACCGCTGAAGATCTCTCGTTGCTGTCCAAGCCGGATTACTACCAGGCCAATGGCATCACCGTCCATCTCGGCGACAAGGCCATCGCGATGGACCGCGCGGCGCGCACCATCACCTCGGCCAAGGGTGTGACGCTGAGCTACGATGTGGTGGTGCTCGCCACCGGCAGCTTCCCCTTCGTTCCACCGATTCCCGGCAACGACGCCCAGGGCTGTTTCGTCTACCGCACCATCGACGACCTCGACGCGATGAAGGCGTGGGCAGCCAACTGCACCACCGGCGTGGTGGTCGGCGGCGGCCTGCTCGGCCTCGAATGCGCCAGCGCGCTCAAGAACATGGGCCTCACGACCAATGTGGTCGAGTTCGCTCCCCGACTCATGACGGTCCAGGTCGACGAGGGCGGTGGCGCCCTGCTGCGCAACAAGATCGAATCGCTGGGCGTGAAGGTACACCTCAACAAGGCCACCACCCACATCGCCAAGACCGCGGAGGGTAAGGTCGACCGGCTGGTGTTCGCCGACAAGAGCGAACTGCCGACCGAGATGGTGGTCTTCAGCGCCGGCATCCGTCCACGTGACGAGCTGGCGAAGAGCAGCGGCCTGCTGATGGGACAACGTGGCGGCGTGGTGGTCGACGACCACTGCCGCACCAGCGATCCGGCGGTGTTCGCCATCGGTGAGGTCGCCCTGCACCAGAACCGCATCTACGGGCTGGTCGCTCCCGGATACCACATGGCCAAGGTCGCCGTCGATGCCATCGGCGGCACGGCGAAGCCGGCGACCTTCACCGGCTTCGACATGTCGACCAAGCTCAAGCTCATGGGCGTCGATGTCGGTTCCTTCGGCGACGCCTTCGCGGCCGCCCCAGGCAGCCACGTGGTGGCGTTCACCGACTCGAAGAACGAGGTCTACAAGAAGCTCGTCCTCTCCCCTGATCGCAAGACGTTGCTCGGCGGCATCCTCGTCGGCGATGCCTCGAGCTACGGGTCGCTCCACCAGTTCATGCTCAACAAGGTCGTTCTGCCGCCCAACCCGGAGGATCTCATCCTGCCGGTGCGCGAAGGCGGCAAGCCCGTCGGGATGGGCCCCGAACATCTGCCGGACGCGGCGACCATCTGCTCCTGCCACAATGTCACCAAGGGCACCATCTGCGACGCCATCACCCAGCAGAAATGCCAGGAGGTCGGCGCGATCAAGGCTTGCACCAAGGCTGGTACCGGCTGCGGCTCCTGCGTCACCCTGGTCAAGGACATCCTGAAATACGAGCTGAAGAAGGCCGGCGTCGAGGTGAAGAACCACGTCTGCGAACATTTCCCCTTCTCGCGCCAGGAACTCTACAGCCTGGTCCGCCTCCACAGCCACCAGACCTTCGAGGCGTTGATCGCCGCGCACGGCACCGGCCTGGGCTGCGAGATCTGCAAACCGGCGGTCGGTTCGATCCTCGCGAGCGCCTGGAATGATCACATCCTGGAGAAGACGCACGCGCCGCTGCAGGACACCAACGATCGCTACCTGGCCAACATCCAGCGCGATGGCACCTACTCGGTGGTGCCGCGGGTGGCCGGCGGCGAGATCACTCCCGACCAGCTCATCGCCCTCGGCGTGGTGGCGAAGAAGTACAGCCTTTACAGCAAGATCACCGGCGGCCAGCGCGTGGACCTCTTCGGTGCGCGGGTCGAACAGTTGCCGTCGATCTGGGAAGAGCTCATCGCCGCCGGCTTCGAATCCGGCCATGCCTACGGTAAGGCCCTGCGCACGGTCAAGTCGTGCGTCGGCTCGACCTGGTGCCGCTTCGGCGTCCAGGACAGCGTCGGTCTCGCCATCATCCTCGAGAACCGCTACAAGGGCCTGCGCTCACCGCACAAGCTCAAAAGCGCCGTCAGCGGCTGTGCCCGCGAATGTGCCGAGGCGCAGAGCAAGGACTTCGGCATCATCGCCACCGACAAGGGCTACAACCTCTATGTCTGCGGCAATGGTGGCATGAAGCCGCAACACGCGCAGCTCCTGGGCGCCGATCTCAGCCCGGCCGAGGTCATCCGCTACACCGACCGCTTCCTGATGTTCTACATCCGCACCGCCGACCGGCTGGAACGCACGGCGTGGTGGTTCAACAAGCTGGAAGGTGGCCTCGATTACCTCAAGGACGTGATCATCCACGACACGCTGGGCATCGCCGCCGAGCTGGAGCGCGAGATGCAGCACGTCGTCGACACCTACCAGGACGAGTGGAAGACCGCGATCAACGATCCGCAGAAGCGCAAACAGTTCCGCGCCTTCATCAACAGCGACGACGCCGACCCCAGCGTGGTGATGGCCAGCGAACGCGGCCAGCCCCGCCCCGCCACCTGGGCTGAGAAGTCCGAGCTGATGGCCAACCTGATCCCCGCCTGATCCACCTCCGCCAGTCCGTTCCCGAGCCTCACCCAGCGAAAGCCCACATGAACACCGCCACTGTCGCGTGCCCCGACGCCAAGGTCTCCGCATCACCAGCGGCCGATGCCGCCTGGACCAGGATCTGCGCCCTCGATGACATCCTCCCGCGCACCGGCGCCTGCGCCCTGGTGCGGGGGAAGCAGATCGCCGTGGTGCGCCCGAACGACAGCGACCAGCTCCATGCGCTGAGCAACTACGACCCCTTCAGCAAAGCCTTCGTGCTCTCGCGCGGCATCGTCGGCGACAAGGGCGGTGTGCCGAAGATCACCTCACCGATCTACAAACAGGGCTACGATCTCCGTAACGGTCAGTGCCTTGACGACCCGGCGGTGAAGATTCCGACCTATGAGGTCCGGGTACGGAACGGGCAGATCGAGCTGCTCGCCTGACCACATCCACCCGGATGTCCGCCCTCAATGACGTGGCACGCGGTCCGGCAACCGGCCGGTGGCGCCCGCTTGCCAACCGACAAAGGGCAGGACGCGGATCAATGCTCCGGGGCTGAGCGAGGCGCCGACCGGCAGGTCGATGAGGCCATCGGCGGCGGCGGCGGCGATGAGGTCGCCGCTGCCGTTCCAAGCGATCGGCCGCACACCACCCGCGGTCAGGCGCATGGGCAGGAATTGCTGACGTTGCCCTCGGTTGATCGCGGGCGCCGTCAGCGGCAGCTCCAGCCAGACCGGGGCCGGCGCTCCGAGCAGGCGACACAGGAGCGGCAGCAGGATGAGGTGGGCGGTGGCGACCACGCTCACCGGATTGCCCGGCAGGCCGACCAGGAAGCGCTCGCCCCGACGCATCACCAGCACCGGCTTGCCCGGCTGGATGGCGAGATGATGGAAGACCTTTGAGAAACCCGCATCAGCGGCGACGGCGGGCACCAGATCTTTGGCGCCGGCACTGACGCCGCCGGTGGTGACGATGACCTCGGCCTGGTCAGCAGCCGCGGCGAGGGTCTGGCGCAGCATGTCCTCCTGATCGCCGGCATGTGCGTGGACCGCTGCCAAGCCGAGGGACGCGGCGAAGCCGGTGAGGAAGGGACCATTGGAATCGATGATGCCGGCTGCGCCGCCGCCGCCGACCTCATCGCCGGTCGTCACCAGCGCGAGGCGCGGCGGTCGCGTCACCGCCACCGTGGTGAAGCCCGCCATCGCGGCGAGCGCCAACACCACAGGTGTCAGACGCGTACCGGCGGCCACCAGCATGGCGCCGGAACGCCCGTCCTCCCCGCGCCACGCGATGTTGCGCCCAGGCTGGCGGGCCTTGGCGTCGAGGATGGTGACGACCGTCTCCCCCTGATCGCTGAGCTCATGCGG
>JANPIY010000314.1:0-9227 GCA_031425255.1 Planctomycetota bacterium | reverse complement strand
ACGCGAAGCGCTCGCCACTGGCAGCAGCATCGGCGATCTGGTGGTGACGCTGGTCGATGCCGTCAGCGTGCTCGGCGTCGATGGCGAATGCCGTGGCCGCGCGGTGTGGCAGGTGCTCAACCGTTCGCGCACGCACCTGACCGTGCGTCTGCCCGTCGGCATCGAGTTGTGGGAGGCGCGCGTCGCCGGCGTCGATGTGCGTCCGCGCCAGGGTGCGAGCCCAGGCACGGTGGTGCTGCCGGTGACGCCGCAGCGGCCTGGGGAATCGACGCAGGCGATCACCTTGACCTGGCGTGAACGCCTCGATCCGACGCGCACCATCAGCCCAGGGCTGCCGCAGTTCAGCGAGCTGCGCATCATGCAGGGCCTGTGGCGGGTGGTGCCGCCGCCCGGTCATGTGCTGACCCATCACGGCGGCACGCTGCAGCCGGTCGAGGCGGTGGTGGCCGAATCCAGCCGCGCCCAGAGCGTGATCGACGAACTCAAACGCCTGCGTGGTCTGGGCGACCTCGACGACGTCGGGCTCAAGCGTCTCAACGAACAGTTGGTGACCCTCGACCTGCAGCTCTCCGACAACCTGGTGAGCCTGCAGCAGGCCGATGGCAAGGACCAGCAGTCGACCACGCAGCAGCAGTACAACCGCCAAGTGATCAGCGACGTCACCGGCAACCGCGCGGACCTGCAGCAGGAGCTCAAGCGCATCGATGGCGTCCGCGTCGCGCGCGGTGAACGCCGCAACCGTCTCGGCCTCGACAATGCGCGTCAGACCTGGAGCAAGGAGGCGGCCACGGCTGAGACGCTCGCTCCCGCCGCCACCTACGCGGCGCGCCCGGCGGTGACGGTAGCCTCGCGCCCGCCGGTGGTCCTGGCCGCCGATGCCACCCTCGGTGCGGGCCTGCCACCGCCCGGTCAGCGCCGTGACGACCAGCGCACCCTGCTCGGCCTCGACCTGCTCGGCGACCCCGGCACCGGCGGACTCGCACTGCGTGCGCAGAGCAACGACCTGCGCATGGAGCTGAGCATGCGGCGCAGCGGCGGTGAGCCCTGGCCCTGGGTCGCCGCGCTGGCGTCGGCGCTGGTGCTGGCCGGCGGGTTGTGGTTCAGCCGGCGGCGCTGAGCCGGGTTCTGGGTCCATTCGTCGTGGCCCAGAAGGCAGTTCAAACCGCAGAGGCCGCAGAGGCCGCAGAGCTGGGAACTCTCAATGCTCGCACCTCGCACTTCGCACGGCTCCACGTCGGCGTCAGCGCTCCCAGGTGTCGGTGCGGAAGGCCTGCGCCGGCAACCCGTCGGCGTTGAAGAGATTGGCCCAGGGGATCTCGTCGGCCCAGGCATAACGCACCGCCACCGGGGCGGTGATGCGTGGGTGCGATACCAGCACGCTGTCGCCGGCGATGATCGCCTCGGCCCAGTGGAAGACCTTGCTGGCATCGGCGATCATGAAGCCGCGCACCTGGGGATCGTGACGTGCGACCAGGCCCTGGCCGAGGTTGCTGAAGCGGACGCGGATGCGCTCGCCCTCGATGGCGTGGCTGAGATAGCGCGGCCCGTAGAGCTCTCCCGGTTGACCATAAGCGAGTGCCAACGCGACGTCCGCCGCGCGCTGGCCATAGGACGATTTTTTGAGCGGATGGGTGCCGGCGCCCAGGTCCGAGGTCATCACCATGCCGGTCCCAGGGACGCTCAACAGCCGCAGATAGATGTCGCGATGGAATCCCGGGGCGATCCTCGGCACCTCGGGCGGCAACGGTGCGAAGGCATCGGCCAGGCTGGTGAGCGGAGCGCTGGGATCGAAGGCGCAGCCGCCACCGCTGGGCTTCTGCATGTAGATGAACGGCAGGTCATCGCACTTCCACGCCCGACGCCAGCCCTGGACCAGGGCGGCGTTGACCGCGGAGCGTTCGGCGCCGGCGATGGTGGACATGTTCTCGCCCTGGTCCCAGAGGATGCCGCGGATGGCGAAGGGGATCAGCGGACGGATCAGGTGGTTGAAATGTCTGCCCAGGCGCTCGGCGCCTTTCGCCGGTTTACCAGGTGGCACGGGCGCCTCGGGTTCCTTGCTGCCGGCGGGCGCGGCCTGCCAGCGGGAACGGCGTTCCTCGTAGCCGCGTTGCAAGGCGGGATAGACCTTCTCAGCGTAGGCAACGATGCCGGCGTGGCAGGTCGCGTCCGCCAACAGAGCCTCTTCGGAGATCCAGAAATCTGTCGCGGAGCCGGGTATCGCGCGCACCACGATGCCGACCGGAATGCCGAGGCGTTTGGCCAGGGTGATGGCGAACGCGTAGGCGGTCGCCGGCAGCCCGGGTGCAGCCGTGCTGCTGGCGATCTTCCACTCCTCCTGCTGATGAAGATGGATACGCACCTGCGGATGTTCCTGCATGAGGAGCGCGGCCATCACCTCGTCGCCCTTGCTGGCGACACCACCGGCGGCGACCGCCATGTTCGATTGGCCGGCGCCCAGCCAGACCTCGCCGACCAGCACGTCCTCGATCAGCAGCGTGTCGCTGCCGCTGATCACCAGGGTGTCGGGGCCGCCGGCTTTCAGCGGCGCCAATGCGGCGCTCCAGGTGCCATCACTGGCGATCTCGGCACGGACGGTCTGCTCGCGGAAGGTGATGGTCAGACGCTCCCCCGGTGTGCCGGTGCCCCACACCGGGACCGCGCAGTCGCGTTGCAGCACTGCGTGGTCGACGAAGAGCGGAGCGACCTGGACCGCCGCGCTGGCCTGGGACCAGCCGGCGGCCATCAGCAGGAGGCTCAGCAACCCTGGAGATGCGAAGGCTCGGCGTGCGGCATCCGGCGGCGTGCGCCCGCTTCTGCTCGACGGTCGGAAGTTGGACATCCGCGGCTCCGGAGTGGCTTGGGCGAGCTGCGATCCTGCCCGGCGTGGGCGGGTGATCTTGGGTAAAAAACGTGTTCGGCATACCCGCCCGGACCCAACGGCGGGCGTCGCGGGAATGGAGGAGGCCGGAAGTGACCGCCTCGTATGCCCCCGACGCCGTCGGTTCCCATGTTGGTGGGTCATCCCGATTTGTGACAGGTGGCCGCGAGCCGCGGGAAGTAAGGGGCACCTATGAATATGCTCCGCCTCCTCCGTCTGTGGTTCAGCCTGCAAGGCACGGTCAACCGGCGCGATTACCTGCTCTCGGGTCTCGGCCTGATGGCCTTCAAATACCTCGTCGAAGCAGGGACGGTGTGGTGGATCAACGGGGCCTGGCTCGATCCGTTACGCTTCCTCAGTCCGGTCCTGTTGCACCGGGCGGAATGGTTCGCGACGCCGTCATGGATGGCCTGGGTGGTGGTGGTGTGGACCCTGCCCTTCATCTGGATCGGCTTGTCGATGAGCATCCGCCGCATCATCGATGCCGGCGGCAGCGGCTGGAGTGGGCTGCTCTTCCTGGTCCCATTCGTCAATTATCTGGTGATGGCACTGCTCGCCATGCTGCCCACGGCGTCGCCCGCCCGGCAGTCGGAGCGCCGCTCGGGACCGGCCCTCGAACCCAGGGTGGCGACCGGCCTCCTGGCCTTCCTCGCGGCGCAAGGCGTAGCCGGGGCGATGATGGCGCTGTGCGTCTTCGTCCTGGGGTCCTACGGTTCGAGCCTGTTCGTGGCGACGCCGGTACTGATGGGGGTGGTGCATGCGCTCGTCCTGACCAGGCCGCAGCCGGTCGCGCGGGCGATCGTCATCGTGCTCGGCCAATTGACGTTGATGGGCAGCCTGCTGCTGCTGCTCCTGTTCGCTTTCGAAGGGTTGCTCTGCCTGCTCATGGCCTGGCCACTGGCGTCGGTGCTGATGGCCTTCGGCAGCGTGTGCGGATGCCTGCTGGCTGGGTGCTTCCGGAACTCACCATCCGCCGGGCGCTGGCTGCCGGTGGTACTCGCGGCCATGCTGCCGTTGGTGGCGTGGCAGGAATCACGACCGCGAACACTGGTGTTGCGCGAGGTGGCCACCGCCATCGAGGTCGACGCGCCGCCCGGCGTGGTCTGGCGTCGAGTGGTCAGCTTCCCCGATCTGCCGCCGCCGAGCGGCATCTTCGCCACCGGCATCGCCTGTCCGCTGCGCGCGCGCATCGACGGCAGCGGCGTCGGCGCGATCCGACACTGCGAGTTCACCACCGGCGCGTTCGTCGAACCGATCACCGTGTGGGACGAACCGCGGCGCCTGGCCTTCGCGGTCACCGCGCAGCCGCCACCGATGCGGGAGCTCACGCCCTTCGATATCCAGCCACCGCACCTCGATGGCTACCTGCGCAGCCGTCGCGGCGAATTCCGTCTGATTCCCATCGATGGTGGTCGCCGTACGCGTCTGGAAGGCAGCACCTGGTACGAGCTCGATGTGCATCCCGGGCCCTACTGGCAACTGTGGAGCGACGGCCTCATCTCGGCGATCCACCGGCGCGTGCTCGACCACATCCGCGTCCTGGCCGAGGCGGATGTCCGCTGAGCCGTCGCGCGCGCCGTCGCGCTCCCGGCCGATGATGCGCGCGTGGCGAGGACTCGTCAGCGATCTTCCGGTGGAGGGAGGGTGTAGGCATTCACGGGCGCGTGTTCGAATCCACTGCCACCGACGCCCAAAAGGTGCAAGAAGCGTCCATCCCCAGGCGATCGGCTGGAGCGATGCTGCCGCCACGGTCTTTTCTTTCGGTAGCGATGATTCGCGTTGAGCCAGCCCGATACCCGCTCACCAAAAAGCGCTTCGTTGGAGGGGCGATGCACGGCGAGGTACCACGTGAAGAGTCATCCGGATCCGTGACAGGTGGTCGCCAAGGGCGGGAAGTAAGGGATACCCATGAGCATCGTTGAATGCCATGAGGCGCACGCAGCACGAACGCTGGTCGGTGCGCGACCTCGCCGGCGAGCTGGTGTCGCCCGGATCTTCAACCACGCGCCGACGCCGGCAGGGAGCGCCCCATGACCATCGCCACTTCTGCCGCTCCCCATCCGGCCTGCGAAAACGCGGCGGAGCCGGCGCCCGGCGCGGAGGACTACCTGGCCTTCGCCCGCGGTGGCGATGCGCAGGCGTTGGAACGCGCGTTGGGCGCGTGTGTCGATCGGGTCTTCACCCAGGCCCGGCGCATGATGGGCGATGGAGAGGACGCCGAGGACGCGGCGCAGGAGGCGCTGCTGCTCCTGGTCCGCACCGCGGCGCGTTACGACGGCAGGGTCCCGTTCCCGTCATGGATCGGACGGGTGGTCCACACCGCCTGTCTACGGACCTGGCGGTCGCAGCGGCGACGGCAGCGGCGCGAGACCATGGCGATGATGAGGGAACGTTCCGCCCGCAGCCCCGTCAGCGAAGACGAGGTCGCACCGCAGGTGCGCGCCGCGGTGGCGCTGTTGTCGCCCGCTGACCGCCTGGCCATCGATCTGCACTATTTCGCCGGGCTGTCGCAACTGGACGCCGCCAAGGCCATCGGCGTCAGCGAGAACGCCATGGCGCTGCGCCTGTCGCGCGCCCGTGCACGTCTGCGGCGCCTGCTGACGATGCAGGGCACCAGGATCACGCTGCCCGCGCTCGTCACCATGCTGGGGACGCAACCGCTATATGCCGCCTCGGACGGCCTACGGGATTCGATCTCCACGCTCGCGGCCGCCGTCTCCTCGGGGGCGGGGCTGCCGTGCTCGACCATGGCGTATGCGCTGGTGGATCGTGCCATCCTCATCGTGAGCGCGCATCTGGTGCTCGCTTCGACGGCGCTGGCCGCCGTACTGGCGGTGGGCATCGCCCTACCGGTCCTGTTCTGGACCGGCGAGGTGCCCCCTGCACCGGTGTCTGGTGACATCCATGGCGTGGTCCAGGCGTGGCCGCCGCCTGCGCCAGAAAAAGGTCGATGACGTCAGCGCCGCTCTCGGCGCGGCGGGCTTCAAAAGCCAAGTCGTTTTCCCCGTTACCAGGGCGTTACACCACCGACGTGCCATGACGCATGATCCGCACCCTGCGGTACGCTCCGCCGTTTCGTGTCCAGCCATGGGCACGTCCGTTCAAGGCTCCGACCTGCGAGGAAGACCCGTCATGACCACTCCCCCGCGGCGGCTCGCTACCCTCGTGCTGATGACGATCGGATGCTGCGTGCACGCAGCAGAGCCGGTGATCCTGGGTGCTACCGACTTCACCATCGGCATGAAGGCACTCTCGACGCATTCCATACGCCAGCAGCTCCAGGATCGCTCGCAGCCCCCCATCGGCACCGATGCCGCGGCCCTGGTGCTGGCGGTGACACGCACCTCGTCGATTGGGAATGTCCTGTCACTCGCGGTGCGCATCGACGAATTGATCACCGACGAGGGCGAACAGCTCGCGGAGATCCCAGCGAAGGCTCCGCTGACGGTCGCAGAACACGCGCAGGAGCTGGATGCCCGTAACGGCCATCCGCTGCCCCTGGTCCATGAGGTCTCGCTGAGGATACGTCCACCCAGGTCATCGGCGAAGGAGCTGGTGCGGATGCGCGGGTCGCTGGAGGTGTGGTACGAGACCGCCGCGAGCCGGCCACCGCTCGACCTGCACGCGCCGGCAACCCTGATCGGCAAGCGCATCGAGGTGGGCTTCGCAGGACTCGGCCTGACCCTCGCTACCTGCACCGATCGCGAGGTGGTGATGCAGCTCGATCCCGCCCTCGGGAGTCACCTCGTCGGCGTCGACTTCGTGGCTGGTGACCAGCTCTTGACGAAATCGGGGGTGATGCGGAGCTGCTGGCTGAATGAGACCTGCAACCTCCGCTACCGGCGCGATCCGCCGGCAGAGGTCACCAGGATCCGCCTGCGCATCATCGGCCATACGGCCGTGGCGATCATCCCCATCGCCCTGGATCGCATCCCGCTGACCGTACGTGAGGAGGAAGGCTGATGAAAATGCCGCCCGCCGCCGTCCGCCGCGCTCGCCATGCGCGCGACCCATCCGCTGTCATGGAAAGGGATCACCACATGGCCATGCCACGACGTCCGTCCTTCTCACATCGGTTCCTCCGCGCCATCGTGGTATCCGTAGCGCTCCTGGTCGGCTCGATGACGGTGGCCGCGGACGTTCCAGAACTGCAGGCCCCGCTGCTAGCCACCGACGTCACCGTCCGCATCCCGTACCTCTCGGTGGACCGGACGGTGCTGTTCAGCGGGAATGTCCCATCATCGTCGCACTCCACGCTGCACGTGGAGTTGGGCGTCGATGTCGAGAGGGAGGATCACCCGCGCCGTGAACAGGCTTGGCTCCGGCTCGACGAGGTGATCACCGATGAGGGCGAGAACCTGGTGGATGGACCGCGCTACCTTCCAGTGGTCTCTGGACGGTACATGTACCTGGGGTGTGGTGGCTACCGCCATCGCGCTCTGCGCCCGGTAGCGGGCCCGATCACGAGCTTGCGCACCGTACGCGGCTCGGCGCGCGTGATCTATGCGTACCGTGTGGGACCTGCGATCGATGTCCCGCTGTCCGCGCTCGCTGATGGCAGACCGCATGCGCTCGGCAGCAGTGGCTTCACGGTGGCGATGGCGGTCGGTGATCGCGCTGTGGACATCATCCAGGATGCCGCTCTCACACAGCACGGTAAGACCATGGTCGTCATCGGGCCGGATAATCGACGGATCTCATCGCGAACGATATTTTTCGGTCCAGATGCACGTCTGGCCCGCATCTGCGACGCCCAGGGTTTCGACACGCTGATCTCGGACACCGGTGATGGCAGTGAGCCGATGATCGCCACCCTGGGCACGGAACCCCAGGACGCCGCCATCCGACTCCAGCTCGAACCGAAGGATGTCGCCGGCAGCACCCTCCAGGTGCAGCTCTATGGACCGTCGCAGGAGATCGAGGTGCCCTTCGTCTTCGAAAACCTGTCGTTGGAAGTGCTCGAACGGCCGGGGGAGGCGGACGGATTCTGAAGCGGGTTCCTGGTTATCGGTTGGATTCCATGGATTTTTCGCCACCGGTGAATGGTGCATGGCGGTGACCAGTCTCGCCGGCATTGACCCGGCCCGATAAGCGACAGGTCGCCGGCAGCAGCGGGAAGTAGAGGGGTGGATAGGAAGCACGACTTCCTGCACAGGAAAGAACCCCGCCATGCCCCTCACACCATTGTTCGCTACCACCATGCTGACGCTGGCCATCGCCCTCCCCACCGGGTTGCGAGCCGGCGAAGTGGCACCGCCACGGCCGGTACCGGCAGGTCCACCCTGGCAGCAGTCCGCACGCGAGCTGCTGCCTTACCTGCCGGAACGCCCGCTGGTCGCGATGGCGGTCGACTGGGAACACCTGCTGCGCCACGCCGGCACGCTCAAGCCGACCTCCGTGCTGAGGGATGCGGACATGGGTCAGACCCTGGCGCACGTGCGCGAACAACTGCGCTCGTGGGCACAGAGCGATCCGGGCATGCCCGATCTGGATGCGCTCCTGCGCTCGACGCGCGCCGCGGTGTTCGCCATCACCGCTCCAGCGGCTGCAGCAGATGCGCAGGGGGCTCCAGGCAACCGCATGATCCTGGTCGCTGATGTCGGAGCTGCCGCGCCCACGTTGCAGCGGTACGTCACCCAGCGGTTCGGGCAACCTGCCGCCGCGGATCCGGCCAGGCCCGGCAAGCCACCGCAGCCGGCGAGCGCAGGGCCATTCGTCGGTCACCTGCTGCCCGACTCCCGGCTGGTGGGTTTCAGCGGCACGCGCATCGCCATGGCGGATGCAGGATGGCTGAAGAGCGTTGCCGCAGGCGCCAAGCTTCCGCCGCCAGAGCGCATCGCGGCGCCGTTGTGGCTCGACATCGATTTCGGCCAGATGCTGGCCGGCATCGCCGCACTCGAGCCGGCCGGCGAAGATGTCTTCGGATTCTCGCGCTCTTTCGGTGAGCAGTGGCGGACGAGCCGGTCGCGGTTCCAGGCGCGCATCACGCCGGGAGCCGAGCACTGGCACGGCACGGCGACCTGGAGTGGGCTGATCCACATTCCGACGCGCGCACCTTCGCTGGCGGTCAGCACGAGCGTGCCACCCGCGGCCTTGGCCAGCCTGGTGGTGGGTCTCGATCCGGCATGGATGGCCAAGCAGGTCGCTGCCGAAATCCCCGTCGGCCTCTTCGATGTAGGAAAGATCATCCCGCATATCACCGGGGATGTCGCCTTCGTGCTGCTCCCCGATCCGGCGTTACCGCGACCCGCGGTGGTGCTCGGCATCAAGCCCACCGCCCGAGCAGCCCTCGGCGAGGTGTTGGTCAGCCAGGGTTGGCAGCGCGTGCCGCCGGCAGCGGGAGCGGCGC
>JANPIY010000313.1:0-11007 GCA_031425255.1 Planctomycetota bacterium | reverse complement strand
TTCTCCAGTTCGCGGGTGCCGTCGAGGTATTCGTCGAGCTTGCGACGGTCATTGCCGCTGACCTGGCCGCGCAGCGAGGTCGCATGCGCCAGCACGAGGTCGAGCATGCTCTGGTCGAGCGAAGGACCGTCCTGACCGCCGGTGGTGGCCCCGAAGGCGGCGGCGTCGACCGCCGGGCCGCTGCCTTTCTTGGTCGGCTTGCCTTTGCGCGACTGGAACATGCGGTCGAACACCGCGCGGGGCGCGCGTTCCTTGGGACAGGGCTGGGTCGGCGAGCGCCAACTGATGTGGCCGTGGTAGGCGCAGGAGTAACCCTTGTCGCAGTTGCCGGCGGTGCGGCTTTCCTGCAGACCGAGTTCGAGCGACGGCAGCACGGTGTAGGCGCCGATCTTCTGGGCCGCGACCTGGTCGGCGGAGATGCCGTTCTCGATGGTGTCGCGTTTCGAGGCGAAACCGGTCAACCAGGTCGCGGTCTCACGCGCGTGGTGCGCATCGCCATCGCCGTCCATGCGGGCATGGTGGAGGCCGCCGAGGATCAGGCAGTCACCGATCACCGGGCGCAGCGGTTCGAGGATCGCGGGCAGGGTGGCGTTCTGGCCGGCCTTGCCGTCTTCCGGCCACCAGTGGTCGTTGTCCACCCCGTGCGGCACGTAGATCGCGCACATCCGCACCGGCGCCTTGTAGGCGCCGCCGGCCTTGGGCGTCTCCGCCCAACCCATGGTCTCCAGCAGCGGCAGGGCCAGCGAGACGCCGAGGCCCTTGAGGGCGGTACGGCGGGAGATGAGCCAGTGCTTGGTGGTCATGGCGATCCTGGGACAGGGGCGTTCAGCGGGCGAGGCGACGATACTGGAAGGGATAGGATTGGACGATGGCGACCACCAGGCGATCGAGCTTGTGGCCGTCCTTGGCCACCGCCGTGGTGATGGCGTCGAGGGCGTCCTCATCGTGCACACCGAGTTTGCGGCCGAGGGCATAGGTCAGCAGCTTCTCGCTCAGGCAGCGGGTGAAGTCGCCGGTGTGGTTCAGGAAGAGTTTCTTGAGCTGGGCGGGACCGCTGAACTTCAAGCCGCCGGGCAGTTCGCCGGTGGTATCCATCTGCGCACCGGCATCGGCATCGCGCCAGCGCCCGATAGGATCGAAATTCTCCAGGCCGAAGCCGATCGCATCCATCACCGTGTGACAGGAGGCGCAGCTGGGATCGCTGCGATGGCGCTCCATGCGTTGACGCAGGCTCAGCCCAGCGCTGCTGGTGTCGTTCTCCTTGTCGAGCGCCTCGACCATCGGCGGCGGAGGCGGTGGTGGCGTGCCGAGGATCTCCTCCAGCACCCATTTGCCGCGTTTCACCGGACTGGTGCGGGTGGGGTTGGAGGTCACCGCCAGCACGCTGCCCATGGTGATGATGCCGCCGCGGTTGCGGTCGCTGAGCGTGACCTTGCGCATCTGCGGACCGCTGACGCCGGTGATGCCGTAGTGCCGGGCCAGGCGCTCGTTGAGGAAGGTGAAGTCGCAGTCGATGAAATCGACCAGGCTGCGGCCCTCGCGCAGCACCGCGTCGAACATCAGCGCGCCCTCTTCGTACAGCGCCTGGCGCAGCTCGCTGGTCATCTCCGGGAACTTCTTCTCGTCGGGCGTGATCTCGAAGATGGTGCGCAGGCGCAGCCATTGTCCGGCGAAGTTGTCGACCAGGGCGCGGGCCTTGGGATCGCCGAGCATGCGCCGCACCTGGCTCTCCAGCACCTTGGCGTCGAGCAGGGAGGCGTCCTGCGCGGTCTTGAACAAGTCGTCATCGGGCATCGACGACCACAGGAAGTACGACAGCCGGGAGGCCAGCTCCCATGCGCTCAGGCGGTAGACGCCATCGCTGTCGCCCTTCTGGTCGAGCTCGATACGGAAGCTGAACTCGGGTGCGATCAGCGCCGCCTTCACCATCAGCTTGACCGCTTCGCTGAAGGTCTCGCCCTGCGAGTCGGCGAGATCGAAGACCTTCATCAGCAGGGCGATCTGCTCCTGGTTGGCTGGCTTGCGGAAGGCGCGGGTGGCGAAGCGTTCGGCGATCTGCCGGGCGGCCTCGCGCGGGGAGCGGTCCTTGTCCGGGACGCTGGTGAAGATGCGCTTGTGCAGGTCGGTCACGCGTTCCCCTGGGGGGCCAGTGACCTCGATGCTCTCCACGCTGAGCGAGCGGGTGCGCGGGCCGGGCGCTTCCTTGGGCTTGCCCGTCACCGGCTTGACCGGCGCCGCGGTCTTGGCCTCGGGCTTGGCTTCAGGGGCCGGCTCGGTGAAGGGATTGAGGAAGATCAGCGACAGGCGTTTGCCGCCCGGCGTCAGCGCCGCGCTGCACGAGACGTACGCCGGCGACTTGGCCTTGGCAGTGATCTTCAGTTCGCCGACCACCTGCCCATCGATCTTCACCGCGATGCGCACCGGCTCGGTGCCCGCCTGTTCGGCGCCGGCGCGGATCTTGATGGTGAAGCGGCCTTCCTTGAGCACGGAAAATTGCGTGAAGATCTCGCCCGGAACGGTCAACGTGCGGGTACGCGCCTCGCGCGCGGCCTCCTTGTCGGCGGGCTTGTCACCAGGTTTGCCGGCGGCATCGCTCTTGAGCGGTCTGCCGGCGTCGTTTTTGCCATCGATGATCGCCGGCAGTTCGCTGGCGGCGTGTTCGAACTTCACCTGGTCGTCCGCCACCACCTGTTCGAGGACGGCGTCGGCGGCCAACAGGTACTTCTCCATCAGCAGGGGCGAGAGCGAGAGCACGTCGGCGATGTTGTCGAAGCCATCGCCGACGTCGTCCTGCGGGAAATCCGCCGCTGGCTTGGCATCGAGGCCGAGCAGGTCGCGAACGGTGTTGTTGTACTCGGCGCGGTTGAGCCGGCGGATGGTGACGCGGCCCGGGTCAGGCGGATCGAGCCGGCGCAGCGAGGTGATCCAGGCGTGGATGGCAGTGACCTCGCCGGCGCTCGGCTGTTTCTCCTTGGCCGGGGGCATCTCGCGGTGGTGCAGTTCGGTGGCGACTTTGGCCCACACCGTGCGCGCACGCACTGCCGCGGCACCGCTGCGGTAAGTCGCGAGGTCGAGGTCGCCCTTGGTCTTGTCGCCGCCGTGGCATTTGACGCAGTAGGTGGCGAGCAGGGGATTGATCTCGCTCACGTAGGCGGCCTCCGCCGTGGTGGCCAGCGCGGCCCGCTGGGCGGCGGAGGCGGGCTCGGCCGCCGTCAGCCTTCCAGACGCCAACCCAGCCAGAAGCAGCGCCCCAACGCCGAGCGACGTCATCCAGGGACCGCGGTGGGGCGGTGCGGCGTGACGAGTTCGAGGGGAGCGCATCGTCATAGTTCCTGCACCATGATTTCCCTTGTCGAACCATGTCGCCGGGGGACCGGGCTGGCTGGTCCGGTGCTATCACGATGTGCCATTCGTGGTCCTGCGACCAAGGGCTCGAATGGTGGATTTACCAGCCGAATTGATGAGTCTCTCCTGCTTCTCATGGGACCAGTGGCGAGGCGGTCACCTCCGCTGTAGGGTCTAGCCAACGGAAGGAGATAGGCCCAGCGGTGACAACCTGGGCTCGCAATCTGGACCGTCCCCAGCGTCCCTACGCCATCCCGGGTGTAAGGGACCTCGACCGGCGACGACCAAGTGGACGGGAAGCATCCCCAAGAAGTCCTTGTAACCCTTATGAACGTTTTGAACGTTTTAACTATGCAGATCGCCATCGTCGGAAGCGGAATCGCAGGGATGGTCGCGGCCTGGACCCTGCATCACGCCGGGCATCAGGTGACCGTCTTCGAGGCGGGTACGTACGTCGGCGGACACACCAATACGCTGCCCATCACCCTGGACGGACGGACCTACGCGGTCGATACCGGCTTCATCGTCTTCAACGACTGGACCTATCCCAATTTCATCCAACTGCTGGGCCTGCTCGGGGTGCGCTCGCAACCGACGACGATGTCGTTCAGCGTGCGCGATGTGCGCAGCGGCCTGGAGTACAACGGAACCTCGCTCAACACCTTGTTCGCCCAGCGGCGCAACCTTTTCCGTCCGTCCTTCCACCGCATGATCCGCGACATCCTGCGCTTCGGGCGCGAGGCGCCGACGCTCCTCGCAGGGAACGACGACGGTCTGACCATCGGCGAGTACGTCGAGCGGAACCACTACTCGCCGCAATTCGTCGAGCACTACCTGCTGCCCATGGGTGGCGCGATCTGGTCGGCGGGCAGCGCGGCGATGCGCGGATTTCCGGCCCGCTACTTCGTGCAGTTCTTCAAGAACCACGGGATGCTGTCGGTGGATGCGCGGCCGCAGTGGCGGGTGGTGGAGGGCGGTTCCTGGACCTACGTCAAGGCTTTGATGGCGCCCCTGCGTGAGCGCGTCCGCCTCGCTACGCCGGTCGCGTCCATCCGCCGGACGGCGGATGGCGTGGACGTGATGGTCGAGGGTCGCGCTGAACATTTCGACCAGGTGGTGATCGCCACTCACGGCGATCAGGCGCTCCGCCTGCTCGCTGACCCGAGCGCTGCCGAGAGCGCCGTGCTATCCGGCTTCACCACCACCAGCAACCTGGCCGTCCTGCATACCGACACCAGCCTCATGCCGCGTCGGCGCCGGGCCTGGGCGGCCTGGAACTATCACCTCTCCGGCGACGAATCGGCGGCGGTGCCGGTGACCTACGACATGAATGCGCTGCAGGGGATCCAGGCTCCCGAACGCTTCCTGGTCACGCTCAACCCACCGCGCGACATCGCGCCGCAGCGCGTGCTACGCACCATCACCTACCGTCATCCGCACTACACGCCTGCGGCGGTCGCCGCGCAGCGCCGCTGGACGGAGATCAATGGCGTCAACCGCACGTATTTCTGCGGCGCCTATTGGGGCTACGGCTTCCATGAGGACGGTGTCGTCAGCGCCTTGAAGGTCGCGGCACGTTTCGGCGCCGGCTTGACCGGTCCCACCACCTCGGGTGCGGCATGATCGGCTCGCTGGTGGATTTCCCCGGTCCGCAATCCGGGGTTGGGCTGCCGCTGTCGGGCACAATTTCGCGCCCAGGGAACCCTGAACCCCGGATCCCGCACTCCGCACCGTCCCTCTCCAGCTGCATCTACGAAGGCACCGTCACCCACCATCGCCGCCAGCCCGCCGAACACGCCTTCAGCTACCCGTTGTTCCACCTCTACCTCGATCTGGCCGAGCTCGACACGGTGTTCGCGGGCACGCGCTGGTGGCGGAACGAGGGTGCCGCCCCTGCCAGCTTCCGCCGCCGCGATCACCTCCCTGGGGAACTGCCGCTCGATGACATGGTGCGCACGCTGGTGGCGGATGGTCTCGGCGAGCGGCCCACCGGCGCGATCCGTCTGCTGACCCAGGTGCGCACGTTCGGCATCTCCTTCAATCCGGTGTCGTTCTATTACTGCTTCGCCGCCGACGGCACGCTCACGGCGATCGTGGTTGAGATCACCAATATCCCGTGGCTGGAGCGGCACTGTTACGTGCTCGATTGCCGGGGCCGGGCGCCGGATGAACTGACTTTCGATCTCGACAAACGTTTCCACATCTCGCCCTTCATGGGCATGCGCCAGCAGTACCGCTGGCGCTTCAGCGTGCCTGGCCCTGCGTTGGTGGTGCACATGACCACTCTCGAGGATGGCCGGCCGTTGTTCAGCGCCGGGCTGACGCATCACCGCCGCGCGCTCACGCCGCGCGCGCTCGATGGGCTGCTCTGGCGTCACCCCTTCATCCCGCTCCAGGTCGTCGCCGGCATCTACATACAGGCCGCACGGCTGTGGTGGAAACGGGTACCGTTTTGCGCCCATCCCTCGATCAACGCCAGGTGACACCCATGGATCACAACGCCTCCACCGCTACCGATCTGGCACCGTTGCTCGCCGCCGTCAAAGCAACCGCGAGGGCGCCCGCACCCGCCCGCACCGCTACCCTTGGCGAACGCCTGGCGCGGCGGGCGGTACTCGGGCGCATGCGCAGTTTCGGCCACGGTCGACTGATGATCGCCGAGGACGGTGCCGCGCACGCGATCGGCAACGGCGGCCCCGAGGCCTACGTGCAGATCCATGATCCGGCGACCTGGACCGCGGTAGCCGGCGGTGGCACCGTCGGGGCCGGTGGAGCCTACATCGCCGGGCACTGGTCGTGCACCGACCTCACCGCGTTGATCCGCATCTTCCTGCGCAACCGTTCGGCGCTGGATGGGATGGAGCGGGGGATGGCGCGCCTGGGGGCAGCGGTGTTCAAGGGCCTGCATGCGCTCAACCGCAACACCCGCAACGGCAGCCGGCGCAACATCGCCGCGCATTACGACCTCGGCAACGACTTCTACCGTCTGTGGCTCGATGAGAGCATGATGTATTCCTCGGCGCTGTTTCGCGACGACACCATGTCGTTACATGAGGCGCAGCTCGCGAAGCTTGATCGGCTGGGCGAGCTGTTGGAATTGCGGGCCAGCGATCATCTGCTGGAGATCGGCAGCGGCTGGGGCGGGCTCGCCATCCATCTGGCCCAGCGCACCGGCTGCCGCGTCACCACCACCACCATCTCCCGCCAGCAATATGATCTCGCCACCCAGCGGGTGGCGGAGGCGGGTCTGAGCGGATGCGTACGCGTGCTGCTGACCGATTACCGCGACCTCACCGGCACCTATGACAAGCTGGTCTCGGTGGAGATGATCGAAGCGGTCGGCCACCAGTACTACGAGACCTATTTCGGCGCCATCAACCGCCTGCTCACGCCGGATGGACTGGCGGTGATCCAGGCCATCACCATCACCGAGCAGCAGTACGCCACCGCCATCCGCGAGGTCGATTTCATCCAGCGCTACGTCTTCCCTGGGAGCAACATCCCGTCGCTGGGCGCCATCACCACCGCCATCAGCCGCAGTGGCGATCTCAACCTGGTGGCGATGGACGATCTCGCGCCGCATTACGTCCGCACGCTGCAGTGCTGGCGCGACGCCTTCCATGCCAACCTCCCGGCCATCCGCGCGCAGGGCTTCGACGACCGCTTCATCCGCATGTGGGAGTTCTACCTCGCCTACTGCGAAGGCGGCTTCGCAGAACGAGCCATCGGCGTGGCGCACCTGCGCCTGGCCCGCGGCGGATGGCGCCATGGGTACCAGCAGCGACTCGACGGGGACGGCTGAGATGACGCTCCAGCGCGCGCCGAACGCGTGGTATCCCGGGGTGCACCTGGTGACCTACCAGGTGACGTGGTTCGCCGCGATCATGGGTGGCGCGGCGGGGCTGAGCTGGCCTGGGTTGCTGGCCGCGGGTCTGGGACTCGCCCTGCACCTCGCACTTGCCGCGGAGCGTGGTCGCCTGCTGGCACGTCTGCTCGCCGCGACGGTGATCGGCGTGTCCGTGGATGGCACCTTGGCGGCCAGCGGTCTGGTGCGTTTCACCGGCGCCAGCGGGCTCATCCCGCCGTGGTGGATGGTGGTGTTGTGGCCGTCATTCGCCGCCTTGTTCGACGACCTGTGCCGCTGGGTGGTGCGGGATCTGCGCCTCGCGCTCGTGCTCGGCGCCCTCGGTGGACCAGTGGCGTATGGCGCGGGTGCATCCTTCGGTGCGGTGCACTTTCCCGCCGGTGACGTCGCCGGGCTCGCTGCCGTGGGCGCGGCCTGGGCGATCGCCACCGGGCTGCTGGTACTGGTGTGGCGTTGGCGCCGGGTGGCGCCATGACGCCCCTGTGGTGGCATCTCGGTCTGGTCGCCGGCGTCATGGCGCTGGTGATGGTGGTGTTGTGGGAGATCCAACGCCGTCGCCAGGACGCCAGCCTGGTCGACGCCGGTTGGGCCGCGGGCATCGGCCTCGGCGGCATGCTGGTGCTGGCGCTCGGTGAAGGCGATGGCCTGCGGCGCCTGATCGTCGCCGGAATGGTCGGCGCGTGGGCGCTGCGTCTGACTGTCCATCTGGTACGCGACCGCCTGATCGGCAAGCCCGAGGACGGTCGCTATCAAATGCTGCGTGCAGCCTGGGGCGAGCGGGCGCAGCCGTGGTTCTTCCTGTTCTTCCAATTCCAGGCCGTGTTGGTGGCCTTCTTCGTCCTGCCCTTCGTGATCATCGCGGCCGTACCGGCACCGTTCGGAAGCTGGAGCGACTGGTTCGGCGTCGGCATCTGGGCGGTGGCGCTGGTGGGAGAAGCGTTGGCGGATCATCAGTTGGCGCGCTGGCGTGCCGACCCGCGCAACCACGGCCGCACCTGCCGTGGTGGACTGTGGCGCTATTCGCGCCACCCGAACTATTTCTGCGAATGGCTGCTGTGGTTCGCCTATGTCGCACTGGCGGGCGTGGGCGCCTGGTGGCTGCTCAGCGCGCTGGTGCCGACGGTGCTGCTGCTCCTGCTGCTGACCGTCACCGGCATCCCCTACACCGAGAAACGCGCGTTGCTCACCCGCGGCGACGACTACCGCGCCTACCAGCGCGCGACCTCGCCCTTCATCCCCTGGTTCCCCCGTCCGGAGTCGCCGTCATGACCGATCTCGTCGCACCCATGCCACCGAGCCCATCACTGCCGACTCCGGCCATGCCGCGCCGCAGCCATTGGACCATCGAGCTCGCCGAACGGGCGCTGGTCCCCGATGCGATCATCCGCCGGGCCATGCGCCGTCTGCTGCGCGAACGTCTGGTCGAGGAGCATGCCGATGACTGCGAACGGTCCCAGGGCCGCCTGATGGAGTTCATCGCCCGCATGCGGGCGAGTCCGATCGCGGTCGACACCGCCGCCGCGAATGCCCAGCACTACGAGGTCCCCGCGGCCTTCCATCGGCTGTGCATGGGCAAGCACATGAAATACAGCGCCTGCCTGTTCACCACCGGCAACGAGACGCTGGATGTCGCCGAGGCGCAGATGCTCGCCTTGACCGCCGAGCGCGCCGGCCTGGCGGATGACCAGGACATCCTCGAGATCGGTTGCGGCTGGGGCTCGCTCAGTCTATGGATGGCGGAGCATTACCCGCGGGCACGCATCCGCGGCGTCTCCAACTCGCATTCACAGCGCCAGTGGATCATGGCGCAGGCGGCAGCGCGGGGGCTGCACAATCTCACCATCGATACTGCCGACATCAGTTCCTATCAGCCCGACGGCTGCTTCGATCGCGTGGTGTCGGTGGAGTGTTTCGAGCACCTGCGCAATCACGCGCTGCTGTTCGAGCGTATCGCGAGCTGGCTGAAACCGGCCGGCCGGCTGTTCTGCCACATCTTCACCCATCGCTCGGTGGCGTACACCTTCGACGACCGCGGTGCCGATGATTGGATGGCCCGCCATTTCTTTACCGGTGGCATGATGCCGAGCGATTCGCTGTTCACCTACTATCAGGACGATCTCGCGCTGGAGCAGCATTGGCGCGTCAACGGCAACCACTACGCACACACCGCGCGTTGGTGGCTGCGCAACCTCGATACCAACCGCCACGCGGCCTTGGCGGTGCTCGCCAACGATCTGCCTGCGGACGAGGCCAGGCGCATGCTCCAACGTTGGCGCATGTTCTTCATGGCCTGCGAAGAACTGTGGGCGTTCCATGGCGGCAATGAATGGCTGGTGAGCCATTATCGTTTCCAGCGCCGCTGATGCCGCCGGTCCAAGGGCTTGGCAGTCCGGACGCCGCAGACGACCTCGGTGAACGCCGTACCTCGTCCCGCGGCGCCTGGCGCGCCGCGGCCGCGGCCGCCAGCCTGGGCCTGGGCGTGGTCGGCCTGGTCCATGGCTGGGCACCGCTGAGCACGGTGCTGGTGATGCTGCCGTTGCTCGCCGTGCTGCTGCTGCGGCCGGCGGACCTGCGAACCCGCTGGCGGAAGTGCATCACCGTGGCCTGGCTGCTGGTCGCGGCGTTGGTGCCGACGCTGGTGAGTCTGCCACTCGCATTGTCCTACGGCGCCGCGCCGGTGTGGTGGTCGTCGCTCCTGCGCGGCTGGGTATTTTCCGGTCTGGTCGGGATCGTGCTGGTGGTCGGCTGGCGCTGCTGGCCGGTGGGATCCGCACACTGGCGACTGTTCCCAGCGGCGCTGCTGCACGGTCTGCTGGTCCTGGGCGCGCCACCGCTGGGTGCGCTCTTCGTCCAACAGCTCACCAGCGCGGATGCGCCCGCGGTCTGCGCGCTGAGCAGGCGTGAAGAGATCATCCTGCGCATGGACGATGGCATCAGCCTTGCCGCGCGCTGGTACGCACCGGTCGCGGTACCGGCACGCGGCGTGGTGGTGTTCACGCATGGTTTCGGCGGCTGGAAGGAAGGCTTCCTCAATCACCTGCGCCTGTTCCTCGCCGACGGCTGGGCGGTGCTGGCCTACGATCTGCGCGGCCACGGTCAGTCATCGCCAGCGCTGGTGAGTTATGGCGCGCGCGAAGCCGACGATCTGGTCGCGGTGTGGCGCGAGGCTCGACGCCGGGCCGGCGAGCTGCCGCTCGCAGCCTACGGCGTCAGCCTGGGTTCGGCCGTCACGCTGCTGGCCGCCGAGCGCTTGCCGGGCTGTCGCCTGCTGATGGTCGAAAGCCCTTTTCCCGATGTCGGCGCATTGATGCATGAGCGGCTGGCGGCGCCGATCCTGCCGGTAGCGCTGATGGTGACGCGGATCGGTGCCGGCTTCGATCCTCAGAGCCTGGTGCCGGCGCAGGCGCGGCTGCCGGAACCAGGTACGCGTGTGGTGGTGGCGTGGAGCCGGACCGACCAGGTCATTCCGGCGGAGGCCAGCCGGGCGGTGGCTGCCGCGTTTCCAGGCGCGGTGACCTGCGAGATGCCCCAGGGCGCCCATCTCGACGTGATCATCCATCAACCCTACCGGGACCTCATCAGCGGCATCTTGGCCACCATCCGCTGAAGCGGAAAAATCGGTTCTTCGTCGTGATCACTGGGTGCACTGCAGTCAATGAAAGAGGTTCGGGCCGCAGAGACGCGGAGCCGCACAGACGAAAAGCCCCTTGTCTTCCTCTGCGTCTCTGCGCCTCTGCGGCCAGCCTTTCTCCGATTGATCCCGAGTGCGGACCACGTGCTTGCCGTTCCCCGTCCCA
>JANPIY010000312.1:0-3603 GCA_031425255.1 Planctomycetota bacterium | reverse complement strand
TGACCTGGCCCACGGTGTCGCTCAGCGCACTGGGATCGCCCCAGACCATGCGCGCCGGTTTACCAGCGCAGAGGAAACCGATGCCCACCGCACGTGGAGGATGCTTCGCATCCGGCTGCACATGGGCGATGGCGATGAACGCGTTGCGCAGCCGCAGCGGTACCTCGCCGGTATCGAAGATCACCGGGCGGGTGGCTGCCGCGTCCACGCGCAGGGCCTTGCGACCGGCGACCAGCGGAACATGACCGCCGGACATCCAGGTGCCGGCTGCCATCGTTACCGCCTCACCCGTCGGCAATGAACCGACCGTCGGTACGTCGCCATCCTCCGCCCAGATCACCTCGTAGGTCACGGGTTTGCCTTTGGGGACCGGATGAGCTGGAGCGAGTTCCTTGGTTTTGGCCGAGAGTGCTGCCTCCAGCCCGGGGAGCTCCTTGGCGATGGCGGCGATGCGCGTCTGCGTTGCGGCATCGGCCAGCAACACGCTCGGCCCGGCCACCCGCACATTCCCGCTCCACACGCGGTCGGCCATGCCGGAGAAAAACGCGCCGAACTGGTAATATTCGCGGCGCGTCAGCGGATCGAACTTGTGATCGTGGCAGGCAGCACACCCCGCGGTCAGTCCCAGCCAGGCACCCGCCGTGGTCTCGGCGCGGTCACCGGTAACGCGCACCAACGCTTCGGCTTCGATGGTGCCGGCTTCGGAGGTTGCCAGGTTGAGGCGCAGATAGCCGGTCGCGACCAGATCGTCGACACTCGGCTGCGCCAGCAGGTCACCCGCGAGTTGCCGGGTGGTGAACTGATCGAAGGACAGGTTGGCGTTGAACGCCCGCACCACCCAATCGCGGTAGGGCCACACCCGGTGTTCGTTGTCCAGGTGCATGCCATGGGTGTCGGCATAACGCACCACATCGAGCCATTGACGCGCCTGGTGTTCGCCGAAACGCGGCGACGCCAGCAGACGATCGACGACCCGTTGATATCCGTCGGTGCTGGCGTCCGCCAGGAAAGCGTCCAGTTCGGGAACCGACGGTGGCAGGCCGGTGAGGTCGAGGGAGACGCGGCGCAGCAGGACCTCGGGCGGAGCGGGTTCCGACAGCTCCAGTCCCTCACGCGCCAGTCGCGTGGCGATCCAGCGATCAAGCGTCTGCTCCCCGGCTTGCTGCCGTATGGCATCCGCCAATGGCGGTGGTTCCAAGGCCGTGATCGGCGCGAACGCCCAGTGCGGCTCGTAAGGTGCGCCGGCCTCGACCCAGCGGCGGATGAGGTCGCGTTCCCCGGCATCGAGC
The DNA here is from genome assembly GCA_031425255.1 of Planctomycetota bacterium. Classification (GTDB taxonomy): domain Bacteria; phylum Planctomycetota; class UBA11346; order UBA11346; family UBA11346; genus BOG-1363. The sequence continues at coordinate 2,314 of JANPIY010000312.1, read as the reverse complement.
GTCTTGTGCGACGACGGCGGAGGCATCAGGTCGTCGTCATCGTCGGTGATGATGCGCTGCCACGCAGCGCTGGCTTTCAAGTCCCCAGGAACGATCGCCGCGACGCCGTCGCCGTTGCGACGGTAGGCGGACTCCGCGACATCCAGGCGCAGCTTGGCCTTGCGGTGGCTCGCATCGAAACCGTGGCAGGCGAAGCAGTGTTCAGACAGCAGCGGACGGATGTCGCGGTTGAACGAAGGTGCCTCGCTGGCAGGGATCGTAGCCGCGATGAGCACCAGGACGGTGAGGGGGAACCAGGACATGTGGCCTCGGGGAGGGGGAGTGGACGCCAGTCTACGCGCCGCCATCGTGTTCGACCAGACGGTGGAGCCGGTGCCGATGCGCACTGGACCGGTGATGGAGACGCGAACGAGGGGGCAGGCCGATGACCGCGTGGCGCGACCTCACCCAGGATGCCTGGCTCGTGGCACTCGCCGACCCACGCCACCGCGTCATCGCCGACCTCGCTGCCACCGCCAGCCCGTATCGCAAACGTGGTCCATGGAGCACGCGCACCATCACCCTCACCGAGCACCTGCTCTATCTGGTGCTGGGTGACCCCGTGGTACTCACCCTCGCCGGAACGACCCGCGAACTGGTCGCCGGGACCTTCCTCTGCGTGCCGCCGGGTGTCGCGTTCTGCGTCTCATTGGCGGCTGGTGCGAACTCGGTGTACCTGCAACGCATCCGCCTGCGGCTGGAGGCCCCACGGACGCAGTGGCGACTCGCCGGCGGGCCGTTGGCGATCCCCGAGGCTTGGTCGCTCGAGACCCGCTTCGCCGACTTGGTGCGCGAGTCCGAAAACGCCGCTGGGCACCACGATCTGCTGATCAATGCGCACGCGGCCGTGCTGTTTGCGGAAGCCTTCCGTCTGCAGCAGGCGAAACGCGAGGACGGCAAGGTGTTGTCCGCCACCCAGCGCATGCGCCTGCGCCAGGTGGTGCGCCAAGCCCTGCCACGCTGGCTGACTCCGGCGGACCTGGCCGATGAAATGGGGCTGACCCACGATTATTTCACCCGCGTGTTCCGCCGCACCTTCGGCGTGGCCCCACGTACTTGGTTGATGTCCGAGCGCCTGCGCACTGCGAGCGAACTGCTGGCCGGCAGCGAGGCCAGCATCGGTGATATCGCCGCGCAGGTGGGGTATCGCGACCGCAACCTCTTCGGTCGTCAGTTCGCCGCGCTCATCGGCAGCACGCCACGGACCTGGCGAGCCGGTCGCAAGGCATAGGCGTGTCGGCGATGAGTCGGTTAAGGCCTAGCCCTTTTCCTTGAACACCGTGTCGATGGCGATGCCTGCCGCGAGCAGCAGGGCTCCGTAGGCAGCCTGTTCCTTGCCGAGATCGCTGAGCGAGATCAGGTAATTATCGGCCGAGGTGAAGAGCTCCTTGCCGATGCCTGACCATTTCTTGGTCACCAGGCCGATCTCCTGGCCCTCGGCATTCAGGAAGCGGAAGTTCCAACCCTTCCAGTCACCCTTGATGTCGGCGACCTTGGCATCGTGGCGGTCGTAGATCAGGAAGCCGCCGCCCAAGGAGAAGAGCTTGGATTTGAAGTACCCGATGCGCTCGCCGGTGGCGTTGCTGATCCACACCTTCGAACGCAGCAGGGTGAAGCCGCGCGTCAAGGTCAGCAGAGGCTGATCGCTGTCCTGCGCTCTGATCACCACGGACATCGGCAACATGCCTTTGTTCACCAGGAAGCGCAGCGCCACGATCCAACCCGAGGTGGTCTCCTGGGCGATGCCGAGCGGAGCCTGGGTTTCCGGGTCGAGGATGTCGTAGGCATCCTTGAGCTTCAACATGCCGACATGTTCGCGGATGAAGAAGGTGCGACGGTCGAACATGGGAGCTCTTTTCGCGACCCACCGTGTGGGGGAGCCGCATGGGTCAATACCGGGGATGAACAGGTATCACTGGCCACCAGCGCCGGCCACTGAGTCGGCCAGCTGCCAGCCAAGTCCCTTCACAGGCGACCAGCCGAAGAAATGTTCATTGTCGAGCGATGACGAGTTCAGCCCCCAGGTGTTTCCTCCTGCCTTCCCCCTCCGCGCCTCCGCGCCTCCCCGTGGTTTGGCAGTTCTCCCGGGGTGGAAGGGGAGAGCGGAGCGATGTGAAGGGGCACGCGGAGGCGCGGAGGACGCGGAGGGACGTAGAAATTAAACTTCGGGGGGTGGTTGGGGAGAGCGGAGATTTTTTATGGTTCACGCGGAGGGGCGGAGGACGCGGAGGGAAGAAGAATAGACTCGTCGGGGTGTGGCAGCTTCCCGCCTTCT
>JANPIY010000311.1:0-15675 GCA_031425255.1 Planctomycetota bacterium | reverse complement strand
AGTACGACGTCGGCACGCTGAAACGCGACTATGGCATCAGCCTGAACGGAGTCTGGGACAGTCAGCAGGCCGCAAGTCTGCTCGGCTGGGAACGCACCGGCTATGGCGCCGTGGTGGAGAAGCTCTGCGGCGTGACGCTCGACAAGGCCTACACCCATTACGACTGGGGCACCCGTCCCATCGAAGCCGGGGCCCTGCGTTATGGCCTGGACGATGTGGTCTACCTGCCTCAGGTCTGCGAACTGCTGCGCGCCGAGGTCAAGGCCGCCGACCTGGAGGAGGAGGTCGCCATCGCCAACCAGGCGGTCGAGGCCACCACGTGGAGCGGCGGCTTCGATCCCGCCGGCTTCTGGCGCATCAAAGGCGTCCGCGACATTCCCCGCCCCGCCCTCCCGCTGCTGTCGGCGTTGTACATCTGGCGCGATGGCGTGGCCAAGCTCGCCAACCAGCCACCTGGGCGCCTGCTCAACAACGAGGTGCTGCTGGCCATCACCCGCAATGCGCCGACCAATTTCCAACTGCTCAAACGCATCGGCCTGCGCGGCTGGTTCCTCTCGGCTCACGGTGAATCCTTGATGGAGGCCGTCCGCACCGCCATCGATCAGCCGCCGGCGTTACCAGACCGCCCGCGCCACCGCGAGGTGCTGCCCGAGGAGGAACTGCGCGAGACCCGCATGAAGGATTGGCGCCGCTCGGAAGCGGAGAACCGGACCAAGGCCGAGAACCGGCCGGTGCCGCTGCAAGTGGTGCTGCCGGCCAAGGCCTTGGAATACCTCAAGCAACATGGCGCCATGGACCTGGGCGCGGTACCACAATTGGGTGCCAAGCGCCGTGAACGGTACGGCGCGAAGCTGCAGGAACTCTGTCGGGTCTGAGGTGGCGGAGGTGCACGAGTTGCACGTTGGGGGCGATGCATTCGCTGTGGGTGCTATCCGCACCCTCATCCCACTCATCTGAGCTGTTCATTACCCATAATTGTGCCGGCGAGTCATTTCTGAGCCCCCAACGGGGGCGGCGTAACGCCAGCCCGGTGCTTCAGCGCCGGGTCGAGCGATCAAAAAATGCAAAGTCCCCAACGGGGACGACGCAGGCATACATCCGCATCGCACGACTACCGGATCCCAGCCGCGTCGTCCCCGTTGGGGACTTTTATGGATTTTCTCACTTCTCCCGGCACTGAAGTGCCGGGCTGGCGTTACGTCGCCCCCATTCGGGGGCTCTCGACAGCCACTCCACTCCCTGGGCATCCGATGTTGCCGAGCCGTCCATAGACCACTGTCGGCGCTCACAGGAAATCGAGCTGCCGGGATGTGATTGCCGACGTCCCAGGTCCCTCAGGGGGCTTCATGGACCGCTGACAGATACCTGTCTGAGAATTTCATGGCCCGCCTGGAAAAGTATGACATGAACGCCCTGCCGCTGACATCTAAACGATTCATACAGCCTTTTTTCGCGGAGTTGCACCATCGAAGCCCTGGCCAGTCCGGCACCTCTGTCAGTCAACGGTGGGCAGGCGCGGATCGCGCTCCGCCCGGTCGTGTTGCTTGTGCTCGCGGCCTGCCTGACGGCAGGTGAGCCGCCCACCCAGGCGACCGTCGCCTACGAGAAGGACCTCAAGCCGCTGCTCGCGACCTACTGCTTCGAATGTCACGGGGACAAGAAGCAGAAAGGCGAGCTGAACCTCGCGACCATCACCAACGATGAGGCCGCCCGCAGCGCCAACAAGATCTGGCGCGGCGTCTTCGACCGTGTGCGCATCCGGGAGATGCCGCCTGAGAAATCGTCGCAGCCGACGGCCGACGAATTGCAGCGCCTGATGAAGGGGTTGGCGATCCTGAAACGTCCCGTTGGTCCACCGGATCCCGGTCGCGTCACCATCCGCCGCCTGAACCGCTCGGAGTACGACAACACCATCCGTGATCTGGTCGGTCTCGATCTCAAACTGGCCGCGGATTTCCCGGCGGACGATGTCGGTGACGGCTTCGATAACATCAGCGAGGTCCTGTCGTTGTCGCCGGTCTTGCTGGAGAAATACCTGGATGCCGCCAACAAGGTCCTCGACAAGGCGATCGTCGAAGAACAGGTCACGCTGAAGGTGAGCGGCGAGCAGTTGCCCGCGCTGATCGAGGGCAAAACGGCCGAGGGTAGGCCCATCGCGGGGAAGGCGGACGGAAAAGGGCGGACCTTCACTGCCATGGGCGAGGTCCACCTCGACATCGCTGCGCCCGACGACGGCAAATACACGCTGAAGATCAAGGCCGGCGCCGATCAGGCTGGCAGTGAACCGGTGCGCATGCTGGTCAAGCTCGGCAACGAGACGGTCAAGGAATTCAAGGTTTCCGCACGCAAGTCCTCTCCTGCCACCGTTTCGGCGTCCCTGACATTGCTGAAGGGCGTGAACCGCATCGCGGTGTGTTTTGCCAATCCCCACTCCGAGACCGCGCCTGCGGCGACCACTCCGGCGCGCGCACCAGCAGCAGCAGCAGCAGCTAAACCTGGTATCCGTGCGCTGCACATCGACCAGGTCGAATTGGCCGGCCCACCGGGACCAGCACTGCCCGAAAGTCACAAGCGTATCTTCATCAGCAAGCCGGGCCCTCAATTGGACAGGCGTGAGGCGGCGCGCGTCATCATTGAGCGTTTTGCCACCCGCGCTTTCCGCCAGCCGGTGACCACGGCCAAGCTCGACCGGCTGCTGACGTTGTTCGATCTCGCTGAAAAAGAGGGCGAGACCTTCAACGGAGCGGTCCGGGTCGCGCTCGAAGGCGTGCTCATCTCGCCGTTCTTCCTTTACCGCATGGAGCAGGAGCGAACGGGAAGCGCGGGTGGCGTTACGCCGATCAGCGATTGGGAGCTGGCCTCACGGCTGTCCTACTTCATGTGGTCGTCGATGCCCGATGACGAGCTGTTCGACCTCGCGAAGGCGGGGAAGCTGCACGATCGGGCGATCCTCGATCAACAGATCAAACGGATGCTGCTCAGCCCCAAGTCCCGCGCCTTGGTCGTCACCTTCGGCGAACAGTGGCTGGGTCTGCGTGGCCTCGAGCGCCACCAACCCGATCCGACGGAATTCCCCGACTTCGATAAGGCCCTGCGCAAGGCGATGCACGACGAGGCGACGATGTTCTTCGAGTCGGTCATGCGCGAGAACCGCAGCGTCCTCGATTTCCTCGACAGCGACTACACCTTCCTCAATGAGCGCTTGGCCAAGCACTATGGCATCGCCGGCGTCAGCGGCGTCCAGATGCGCAAAGTGATGCTGAGCGATCGCAAGCGGGGTGGGGTGGTATCGATGGCCAGCTTTCTCACGGTCACCTCCGGTCCGAACCGCACCAGTCCGGTCAAACGGGGCCAGTGGATCCTGGATCAGATCCTGGGTGATCCGCCGCCACCACCGCCGCCAGGGGTGGCGCCTCTGCCGGTGCAGGACAAGAAGAGTGGAGCCGGGCTGACGCTGCGCCAACAGATGGAGCGCCACCGCGCCGACCCGACCTGTGCGTCCTGTCATCAACGCATGGATCAGATCGGTTTCGGCTTCGAGAACTTCGATGGCACCGGTCGCTGGCGTGACCGTGAAGGTAGCGTGGCAGTCGATGCGTCGGGTTCCTTGCCGGGAGGCACGGCCTTCAACGGACCCATGGAGTTCAAAACCATGCTGCTCGCCAACAAGCAGGACTTCGTCCGTACCCTCAGCGGCAAGATGCTGACCTTTGCCCTCGGTCGCGCCTTACAGGACCACGACGATGCCACGCTCGACCAGGTGGCCCAGGCCGTCGAGCGCGACCAGTACCGCTTTTCAAGCGTGGTCAGCAGCATCGCCACCAGCTTTCCGTTCCTCAACCGCCGGGTGAAATGATGAACCACCGACACCCGATCGAACCGCAGAGACGCCGAGGCGAGAAGAGGGCCGCAGAGATGAAAGTAGATGATCCTTCTGCTCTGCGGCCCTCTTGGTGCCTCTCCATCTCCGCGGTTACCGTGCTCATGCGCGGCAATCCGTGTTCTCAGCGCCCCTTCGAAAGGACAGCCCATGCGTAAAAACTGGCTCATCGATCGCCGCACCATGCTCAAGGGTGTCGGGGCCGCCATTGCCCTGCCGCTGCTGGAGACCATGGGTTGGGCCGAGACCCCCGCCAAAGGTGGTGGCGTCCGCTCCCCTATCCGCACGGGGTTCTTCTTCATCCCGAACGGGGTGATCCAGAGCGCCTGGAAATACCGCCCGGACATGACCACGCCTCATCCGCGTACGTTGATGCCGTTGGCGCCGTTCATGAACGACATGCTGGTGATCAACAACCTGCGCCACGACAGCGCCGGCGGCAATGGCAAAGATCAGGGCATCGGCAACCATGCCACCGAGGGCGGGACTTTCCTGACCGGTTCCATGTGCCTGACGGAGAACGACGAATCGCGCTGTGGCGTCTCCATCGATCAGGTGATGGCGCAGAAGATCGGCGCCTACACCTCGTTGCCGTCGCTCGAACTCAGTCTCGAGCCGACGATCCAGGGCCACTGCGAAACCCCCAAAGGATGTATCTTCCAGTGCAACATCTCGTGGCGCACGCCGACGTCACCGATGGCCAGGGAGATCACTCCGAAGGCGGTGTTCGACCGCATGTTCGCTGCGCGCAAGACCAAGCGACCCAAGAACCAGCAAGCGCCTCAGATCGATGCCGGGCAGTTCGCCGGTAAAGCGGGAGAAGAACGGTCGCTCCAACAGAGCGTGCTCGATTCCGTGCTCGCCGATGTCAAGGACGTGCGCGGAAATGTCAGCGTCAACGATCAGCGCAAGCTCGACGAGTACCTCGACTCGATCCGTGCGCTCGAACAACGCATCGCGCATTCCGAAGTGGCCGCCCGCGATGCGGCCAAGGAGGTCGCGGAGAAGCGGCCTGGCAACTATTCACCGCTCATCCAGGTCAATGTCCCGACCGGCGTGCCGGATCTCTTCGCCGACCATGCGAAGCTGATGCTGGACCTGATCGTCCTCGCCTTCCAGAGCGACACCACGCGGGTGGTGTCGTTCATGTTCGGCAATGCGGGATCGGATCGCATTTTCCGTGAACTCGGCGTGTCGGGTTTCCATCACCTGACGACGCACCACGGCAACGATGCGAGCAAGATCGAGGACGTCACCAAGATCAATGTCCATCACAGCGAGATGTTCGCCTATCTGCTGCAGAAAATGAAGAGCATCAACGACGGCAAGGGCACGCTGCTCGACAACAGCATGCTGCTGTACGGCACCAGCCTGGGCGACGCCGACCGGCACAACCACGACGACTTGTCCGTCCTGCTTGCCGGCCGCGGCGGCGGCACCATCAAGCCCGGGCGGCGTCTCGATGCCAAGGGCAACATGTGCGATCTGTTCCTGGGCATGGCCGCGCGCGCCGGTTGCCCGCTCCCGCAGTTCGGTGATAGCAAGGGGATGCTGGCGGATCTGTCGTGAGGGTGCTGTGCCTGCTGCTCGCGCTCTGCGTAGTCGTCGCCACCGCTGAACCGGCCAAAACCAAAAAGCCGACGCCCGGGCCGACGCCTGGAGAATCGGAACTGCCGAAGCTCGACGACAAGAATTACAAGGCCACGGTCGATATGGTGCGGCCGACACCCGAGGAACTGCGTTGGAAGGACGTCGGTTGGCGCAACGACCTGATGACCGCGGTCGCCGAAGCCAAAGCGCTGCAGCGGCCGATCCTGTTGTGGTCCGATCAGGGCAATCCGCTGGGTCTGATGGAATTCGCACCCTCGGTCAACACCATGGTCGCGCGCAAGGAGGTCTGGTCCGACCCCGAGGTGCAGGAGCTGTGCAAGCACTTCGTCTGCACCACCGCGGAAGTGTGGACCTTGGCGACCGGCAACTCGCCCGCCTCGGAATGGTTCCACTCCGCCGGCGGGCCGAATACGGGCGGAGCCGCCCACGGCCTGTATATCTTCGGGCCGGATGGGCAGAATCTCGGATTCCATTTCATTTCGCGGCCCAAACCACCAGTCGTGGCGTTGATCAAGGCTGCGCTCGCCAAATGGGACGGGATCGTCAAGGAGAAGGGCTATAAGCCGAAGCCGATCCCGCTGCGGGTGCCGGGCCCGACCTGGCCCGAGGTCGCGGCCAAATCCGGCTTGTTGCTCTACGTCGTCGGTCGCGATCTGCCGCGGGAGAGGCCCGACGAGCGGCGCATGTGGAACCATCTCTACCTCGACCTGAGCGCCAAGGAGGCGCGCGACTTCCTGCCGTCGTCGGGCCTGCCAAAAGGCCAGGTCGCCGAAACCACGGTCAAACGCCTGGCGCGCCGCTACCTGCTCGATTTCACCAAGGGCAACAACCACGGATACCGGAGCGACGCAGCGATACAGAGCGCGTGGATGACCACCGAGGTGACCGGAACCAGCGGCAACCTGGTCACCGTACGCCTGCACGGCGAGGTGGTGACCGAGGAGGCATCAGAGGGCTATGTTCCCACCACGCCGCCGCAGTTGTTGATCTACGGCGATCACCGAGTCGACGTGCACGGCATCTACGGCTTCGCTTGCACGCTGCACGGCAAGGCGGTCTTCGACACCCAGGCCAACCGCTTCGTCTTCTTCGAACTGGTGGGCGCCGGGACCCGCAAAGGTGGCCGCGACAAGGATGATTACCTACCGGCGCCGATGGGCGTCGCCTTCATGCTCGAAGGACAGTACGACGTGGTGCCCGATACGAAAAAGAAGAAGAAAACCAAGAAGCCCTGAGCGCCTGCGCTCTCGTCCCGTCCTTTTTGCGCTGAGGCCGTGCTGAGGGGCCGGACGTCCGGTCCGCTCCCGCCTAGAGCGGCCTTGTGCCGCCGTCATTCCCTACGTGTACCTTCTCAGGTCTACCGCTCTGAGTGGGGCAACGTCCTCCATGATGCGAGCTTCGATTTCAAACTGGCGGCGGACCTCGCGGCGAATGATGTCGCCTGCGCTGGCTTCGCTTCATTCATCCGTAGACGTTGACCTGATGCTGGGATCGTTTGCTTCGCCGTTGAATTCAATCCATTCTGTAACTGCGTCACTGACGTAAGTTTTATCCCAGCGTTTGTAATGCAGTGACGCGAACTGGCTAGGCGTGTCAGGCAGAGAGCCGTCTGGGTTATTGTAGCACGCCCAGACCCCTGATTTGCGGCCCTCGATGAGATCACCCTCGGCCGAGACGATGGTGGTTCCTGGAAAGTATTCGACCACATGGGTGGACCCCGATGGAAGCGGGGTGGAGGAATCGCCGCCTCCACCTCCGCATCCGGTCAGGGCGATCGACAAGATCAGGAAGCTAACCATGGAAGACGTGTTCATGTTGGACATGGTGACTCCGTTCGATTCAGGGTTGGGAAAGGAAAATGGCCAAAGCGGAGACCGACGATCTGCCGGAGTCCGGTTCACGATGCCGGCCCACCGCTTGCGGCACCTGCATGATCTCAACTGAACATAACTTCGTGTTCCTTCCCCCCGCACCGACGGACAGCGTCAACTTGCCGTCGGTTACTGGCACCGTGACGGTGGCCGTGCGCCAACGGGCGGCGCTGCTCATCGCACCGTTGATTGCGGTGATGCCCTCTGCGACCAGCACGTTCGTGCTATCGAAATGGCTGGGATCACCGCACACGACGGTCACGTCGTAGGTGCCATTCGGAATTGCGATGTTCCATGTCGTCGCCGCGGCTTTTTGCAGGTGAATCAGCGTGTCATGTGCCTGATCGGCGGATGCGGTATTGTTGCGATCGCGGGTATCCCCGTGGATGTCGCGGTCCCAGCCGTAGATTTGGCCAGATGAACGAGCTCCATACGGCAACCCGCTGTCAGCGATAAAGCCACTGGGCACCGGCGCACCGCTGGGCTGGAAGTTGATCTTCACAGCGATGTCCACGGAAGCGGATAGCGTTGCGGTCGCGATGTTATTGCCTTCGTTGCTCTCCGCGATGCGGTTCACGTCATCCACCACGGCCCGTATCGCATGTTCGCCAGCCGTGGCTACCCACGTGGCGACGTCAGCGGGCCCATCATTTGCCGTCAATGTGCGGCTCTGACCCGGCTCCAAACTGGCCGTGCTCGAATCGGACCAGGAAACCGATTGACCGTCCACATCGAATGCAACACCGAGGACAATACCTGCGGGCGTGGCCTGCAGACCGGTGTTCTTCACGGTTGCAGTGAAGGACACGGGCGCACCAACTGCAGGATTGGCGGGGGTCCATGTCAAACCAGTGACCGTGAGGTCGGGCTGTCCCGTTCCAATCTCCAACATCAAGAGGTGGTCAGGGACCTCTACCGCCATGCTCCCGAGGTTGGTGGCGCTTGTCACTACTTGGCTCCCATTGGTGCTCGGCAGATACTGACGGATGGATGTGGCGCGCTGCCCTCCGCCCAGGGTCAGTGTCAATGGACGGACTGGATTGGACAGATCGGTGTAAGTTTCACGGTTCCAGCAACTCACTTCCTGCCATAACAGCAGCCACCAGGTGCCGTCGCGCTTTCGCAGCAGTAGTTGGCGGATATTGGTCAAGTTGCCGGTCAGGGTATAGTCGAGCGCGCCGGGGGCGAAGGCGGCTCCACGATCATCCAGCAATCTGTTGCAGGCCGCCAGCGCGGTGAATATCGGCTTCGCACTGAGATCGTGACGCAACAGGCCGAACTTCCGTTCTTGATCCGTGAGGCTCGTACCCCCATCGACCAGTTCGTAGAAATACGCTCGGGCGATTCCCCGGCTGAGGTATTCGGCGACCAATCGGGGGCCATACTTTCCGGCCGCCAGTTCGCTGGTGGGATAGTGGCCGCCAGGGGCCTGCTGGATCGCGTTGTGGTAGCCGGTCTCGGTGGCCCACAAGGTCCGCGTTCCGGTCATTTTCACGGTGTTGGCAAGGTTGTAGTTCGGCAGATCGCTGTGCTCGGGAAAGCGGGCGCCAGGATAGGGATGAAAGTTGCCGAGGGTGATCCAGGCGGTGATGTCCCCCATGGCAGGTGCATTGTGGGCGTGGGCCATGGACGGCGCCACCATCGGCAAGGAACGCAATTGTGGATCAGCCTGGGCCTTGTCCCACAAGGTCTTGGTGTAGGCGCGTAGGGTCGTCACCCAGACGGTATCCTCGCCATGATTGATGTCGTATTCGTTGGGTCCTTCGAGGGCCTCGGCAGTCGTCAGGTAGTAAGTCTTCACCCGGTTGAGGAAAGTGTCGATGTAGGCGATGTCGAGCTTACCAACACCATCCCATGGGGTCGGGTCAGCACGTTTGTGGTTGCCGAGGATCGCCTTGGCGCCAAACCTCTGATGCAGCTGGTTTGCGATATCCACCACATACGCGTAGTCTGAGGCGCCCATGCGGTAGTGACGAAGACCCAAGTTGCCGAACAGGTTCATCAATTCGACGCGGCGTGAGTTGTAGATCGTGTCGGGGTAATCCCAGTGGGCATTGACCGCCATGGTGTCGACAAAGGCGTCGGCTGGTTTGGCCTCGATGCTGGCAGCAGAGATGTTCTGCCAGACGCATGTGGCGAGTAGGGCGGTAACGAAGTAATGTGACATGCTGACTCCTCATTGGGTACCTTTCATATGCAATCCAAGCCCCGCCATGACGGACGACTTCTGATGCGGTCTGTCAGCCAAAAAACTATGCCTAAAGTTGACCGTCATGAGTCGGCATACGTCGCATACAGCGGATGACATGATCTCTGACGACATCGATCGGTTGGTGGATGCGGCCCGCAGCGGCGATCATGCTGCGTTTCATGTTCTGATCGTCGCAGTGCTGGGCGACTTACGGCTGGTCCTGTGTGGCTTTGCGCTTTCACCCGAGATCACCGAGGAGCTCACCCAGGACACGTTAATCACCGTCTGGCAGAAACTTGGCAGCTATCGCAGTGAGGGCACCTTCCAGCCCTGGCTCCACGCCATCGCCCGCAACAAGGCGCGCGAGCTCCTGCGCCGCCAGCGCCGCAACATATCCCTCACCCAAGCCTCGCTCGAGGATCTTCTGTACGAGACAGAGGCCGAATTGCTGGCGGATGAAGATGCGGGGCACGAACAGGCGCGGCGCCTCGCGGATTGCCTCGATCGCTTGCCGGAGCGCAGTCGAGTCTTGCTCACATTGCGATATGTCGATGAACGGCCACTCGCGGAACTTACTGAGCGTTTTCGGGTCGGCGAGAGCGCCCTGGCGGCCTTGTTCTATCGCCTGCGCAACAAGTTGCGCCTGTGTGCTGATGGCCAGAGCTGAGCATGGAAGATGCCCTGTTGATCGAGCTTCTGCGTGACGGCCGGCTTGACGCTGCCGAGCAGTCGGCGCTTGCGGATCGACTACGTAAGGACCCGGTTTACCGCCGCCAACTAGCTGCGACGCGCATCTTCGATCGCCGTATTGCTGCCGTACTCGCCACGCCTGCACCGACGGCGACGGCGACGCGCTTCCTGCATCTGTTGCGTGCGCGTCGTCCCAGTTCGGTGCTGCGTACGGTACGGGCGGTTAAAAATGGACGCGGTCGCAAGAGTGGCCGCCACCGTCGCAGCGGATGGCTGGCGGTGGCGGCGCTCCTGATGATCTGCGCCCTGATCGGCGGCATGTTGAATCGGCACTCGCTACCGGCCTGGCGCGATGAGGCCGGACACGCCGTGGCTATGGGCAGCAAAATTAATGCCGGAACGCGTGACCTCGTGCTCACCGCAGCGGATGGTTCGGTACTCCGACTAGCTCCGGGTGGGCGTCTGCGACTTGATAGCGAGCGGCATCTGCAACTGATTGCTGGCGAGCTCACCGTGCATGCGACGCGGCGTCCGCCTGAACACATGCTGCGCATCGTGTGTGCGCAGGCATTGGCCGAGGTGATCGGCACTCGTTTCACGCTAACGGTCAATACCGACGCCGCCGGGCTACTTGTGAACGAGGGGTTGGTGCGACTGAGCGCGCAGGGCAGGGCGATCGAAGTGGAAGCTGGAACGATGGCCCTGGCCGATGCTCACGGTTTGCGCGCCATGACATCACTGGCAGTACCGGCTGTGCATACCGTGGGGGCAATGCGTGACATTGCCGGAGTGGTTCTGCATGTCAGTCCGCTGAAAGCTCCTTATGAGCGGCGCGACGATCTCGTACTACCCGTCCTTCAGCGCCTCGGCATCCGCCACGTCCTTGATGGCATCGACGAAAATTCGCAGCGGCAGTGGTCTGCCTTCACGGCCGCCGGGGTGCGCATGACACTCGCCGTGCCGGCACTGAGGAACGCTTCCGAAGCCGTGCCTTGGCTGCGTGCCGTCGGACCGGGATTGGAGGGCGTCACCGGGCCCGCCGACAGCGATGTGCGTCGGGACGGGCGCTTCGCCGCGCCTGAAGGCTGGTATCAGGGGAAGGTCTTTCCCGATGCGACTCGGTCGCTGTTGAATGATCTCGGTCGTGTGTTGGCCGCGGATGCGGTCTTGCAAGAAGTGCCTCTGCTGATCCCGCAACTGTTCCAGGCGGAAAATATGCAGCGTCTCGCTCCGTTGCCGCCAACCGCCGGGGTGATCATGTCTGCCATGCCCGGTTATGCGCCCCCGGAGGCCGCCCTCACCCGCCTGTCTGAACAGGCAGCTCTGCTTGCTCCAGGACGCCGCCTACAGGCAGTGATTGGTTGGCACACACATCCAACGGGCAGCGATTTCCGGGGACGGCGAGGGGTTGATCCCCGTGTTCATGCGGCCTACTGCGCGCGTGCGCTCGCTACTGGGCTGCGCCTGGGCCTGGAACGCGTGATCTTCTACGAACTGTTGGACGAGCCGGAGAGTGCCAGCGACGGCGAGGGTGCCTTCGGCCTTTGCCGATCCGATGGACAAGACAAGCCCGCGGGCGGAGCGCTGGCTCGTCTGCTGGGTGGCAATCGCCCCGGTGCTCCGCGCGTCGAGGTGGTGTCGCCGCCGCCTAGAATAAGCGCAGCGGTCGCGGTTGATCACGTGGTAATGGCAACTGATGACGGCGGCTTGGTCTTGCTCATATGGCGTCCCGTGGCGCTGGCGGGATCTGACGCTGCTTCCATCACTATAGCTTCGGAAATGGTCCTCGTCGAAGCATCCGGATGGCGCGAGGCCGAATATCGCGACCTGCTTGAAAGCGGTGAAGCCAAACGCATCGCGACACCGCTCGTCATGGTACCCCTCGCCGGCGGAGTCACCGAGATCCGTCTCCGGCGCTGAGCATTTTGAGCACCTCCAGGTAATCGAAGGCAGCGCTGAAACTCATGGCGTCGATAGAGGCCTCAGCCGGCGTGAGTGCACCAGGGGACGCATCGTCACCGATGCTGGCGCAGCGCGGCGTGGCTCAGACCGCGATCGGTTTACGCGGGATGCGTGTGGTCTCGCCACCGACATCGCTGAGCTCCTTGATCAAGCCGAGCAGGCTGCTGGCGTCGCCTGGACGTTCCCCAGGTTCCTTCTCCAGGCAGTGGTCGATGGCCTGCGCAGCCCGCAACGGCAGTTCACTGCAGCGCGTGCGGATGGACGGGGCCTCGTTGTTGAGGTTGGCTTTGATGCGACCGGTGCGGCTGCTGGCATCGAAGGGCGGCTCACCCGACAACATGATGAAAGCACAGACCCCGAGCGCGTACACATCGCTGGCATAGGACGGCTGCTTGCCCTTGAGCAGTTCCGGCGCGAGGTAGGTGGGCGTGCCGAACACGCGGTCCTTCTTGGCCCCGAACAGGCGGGCGAAGAAGCTCTTGGTCTCGACCTTGCGCGCATTGCCGAAGTCCACCAAGGCGACATTGCCGGTCGGGCGCAGGATGACGTTCTCGAGTTTGAGATCGGCGTGGATGACGCGCTGCCCGTGCAGGTAGCCGACGATCGTCACCAGGTCGTGGAACGCCTTCACGCGGTCCCATGGCTGGTCCATGCGCACCACCTGGTGGATGGGAAGACCGCTGAAGTAGTCCATGGCGAAACAGGCCCGGCCCTTGACCTCGCCCTGGCGTCGGACGGTGGGGAGGCCTGGATGCTTGAGGTCTTTGAGGAAGGTGAACTCGTCGTCGAAACCTTGGCGGTGATATTTGTCAGCCTGCTTCTCGCTGCGCATGACCTTCACCGCGACCGATTTATGGTCGTCGTTGTGCTCGCCGCGATAGACCTCGGCAATGCCCCCGGCACTGATCTGCTCGCGCAGGGTATAGGGTCCGAAGGACGCATTGGTCAGACTGGGATCAGGCATTGGTCGCACCATGGGAGAGCTTCGCAGGGCTGGGGGAAACGTACCCCAAGCCTCAAGGTTTGCACCTCTCTATGCGCTTCTGGCGTAGCACCTTTCAAGGTCTTCGGAAAAGCGCTCAAGTCAGCGCATCGATCTCCCGGTGGTGTTGTCGTATCCGCACCATTCGTGCGCGGATCGAGCGTCCGGTCTTATTTTATCGACCTTGTCGCCAACCGGCCGATGGCGACCTCGAAGGCCAGCACCAGCACCTGGGCCGCCGCCCGCACCTGGATGCGTTCGCGGGTCCCCTGCACGCGGATGGTGCGCGTCACCACCCCACGGTGGTCGGCCACGGCCAGGCAGACGGTACCAACCGGGAGTTCGCTGGTGCCGCCGTCAGGTCCGGCGATCCCGGTGGTGGCGACCGCCAGATCGGCGCGCGCATGTCGGCGCATGCCCAGCGCCATCGCCGCCGCCACCGCTTCGCTGACCACTCCATGGCGTTTCAGCAGCGTGGGCAGGACGCCCAGGCGCGCACGCTTGACGTCGACGTGATATGCCACCAGCGATTCCCGCAGGATCGCGGATGCGCCGGCGATGGCGCCGAGTTGCGCCACCACCTGGCCGCAGGTGCAACTCTCGGCGGCCGCGATGGTACGCCCGTCTTGCGCCAGCAGGGTCACCAGACTCGCGGCCGGACCGGCGGCAGGCAGCAGGTACGGTGCCAGGGCGCGGCGCAGCGCGCGCTGGCGTTCGAAGACCTCGGCCTTGGTCCCCACCACCCGCAGGGTGAGGTGGCCCTTCTCGCTGACGGTGATGCCGACTTGCGGGTTGCGCTCGCTCAGGAGATTGCCGATCAGTTCCTGCGCGGCGGATTCGCCGATGCCGGCCAACCACACCTCGCCGATCGCCGGCCGGAGCAGGCTTGGGAACCAGCGCGTCAGCGGACCGTCGAGGCGATCCAGCATCGCCATCATCTCATGGGGTACCCCAGGCAGGCAGGCGACCCGACAGTCGGCAAAACGCACCACCAGCCCGGGTGCCGTGCCACGATCGTTGGTCAGCAGGGCCGCGCCCGGGGGCGCCAGGGCCTGACGGCGGTTGATCTCGGGAATCGGCCGCGATGGCAGGTGGGCACGGTACCACTGGCGGATGCGACGCCAGGCCGCCGGCCGCTCGACGAGAGCCACCCCCATGACCGTGGCCACGGCTTGCCGCGTCCGGTCGTCGTCGGTCGGCCCCAGGCCGCCGGTGACGATCACCAGGGCGGCCCCCGCCGTGGCCGCACGCAGCGCGATCTCGATGTCCCGTTGGGAATCGCTCACCACCACCGAGCGATCCACCTGGAAGCCACGGTCGACCAGCCAGCGCGCGATGAAGGAGCTGTTGGTGTCGAGCGTACGTCCGAGCAGGAGTTCATCGCCGATGGCCAGGATACGTGCGCGCATGCCGGAGCATCGCCCAGGTTCGCAGGTCTGGAAGCCGGCAATCCTCCAACGGGCCGGCCGCTAGCGCTGCGGCGAAACGCACATGCCTGGGGATTTCTGACTTCCGGACTTCCGGTCTCCTGAGGCGGGACAATGATCCGGCGATGCTGGAAAGCCTGGTGGTTCCTTTGGCGATCTCGTTCACGGTGGCGGTGATCGCAACACGCGTGGCCATGGGCGTGGCGGGACGGCTGCTGTTCCTCGACCGCCCTGGGGCGGAGGCGCACAAGCAGCAGGCGCGTGCGGTGCCATACGGGGGTGGGGCCGGCATGGCGGTGGCCATGGTGGTGGCGATGGCGGTGGTGCTGGCGGTCCCCGCTCTCCAGAGCGGGACCAACACCGTCGATCAGCGGCCCTTGTGGCCGCTGTTCGCTGGCGGCCTGGCGTTGTTCGTCGTCGGTTTGTGCGACGACCTGCGGCCTCTGGGAGCACGCACCAAGCTGCTGGCGCAGATGATCATCGCCGGCGCCACGGTGTGGTGCGGCGATCTCGGCCTGGACTCGTTGCGCCCGTGGCCGTGGTTGTCCTATGGCCTCGCCTGGGCCTGGCTGGTCCTGGTCACCAATGCCTACAACCTGCTCGATCATGATGACGGTCTGTGTGCGAGCATCGCCATCGTCAGTGTCCTGGTGCTGTTCAGCGGGGCGCAACTGTCCGGCGATGGCAACCTGGCGCAGGCCTGCCTGGTCCTGGTCGGGGCCCTGCTCGGCTTCCTGATCTGGAATCGGCCCCCGGCGCGCATCTACATGGGTGATGCCGGTTCCCTGCCGCTGGGTTTCCTGATCGGCGCCGGCACCTTGT
Organism: Planctomycetota bacterium; assembly: GCA_031425255.1. Classification (GTDB taxonomy): domain Bacteria; phylum Planctomycetota; class UBA11346; order UBA11346; family UBA11346; genus BOG-1363. The sequence continues at coordinate 239 of JANPIY010000311.1, read as the reverse complement.
CGGTGACCTTCTGGCCGAGTGGCGAAAGCGGCAGTCCCCTGGCGGTGTTGGCGCCGGTGCTGATCACCGCCTTGCCGCTGTTCGATACCGCCACCGTGGTGGTGAAGCGATTACGCCGGCATCAGCCGATCATGCAGGGCGATCGCAATCACATCAGCCACCGTCTCCATCGTCTGGGTATGACCCCACGCCGACGCCTGCTTACCGCCATCGCGGTGCAGGTGGCGCTCGCCGCCGGC
>JANPIY010000310.1:0-6465 GCA_031425255.1 Planctomycetota bacterium | reverse complement strand
TGCCGGCCCCGCTGGGTCCGACCAGCGCGGTGAGGGTGCCCGGACGCACGTCGAACGAGCACCCGACCACCGCCGAGAGCGTCATCCCGCGTTCATGCAGGGTGAAGGCTTTGCGCAGGCCAGCGATGGAAAGTAGGGGATTCATGTCCGATGTCCGATGTCCGACCTATGTCCGATGTCCGATGTCCGATGTCCGAGGTCGAGACAGCAACCGATTTTCGACGCCACACCGGTCCTGCAAACTCGCCAGCCGGATTCACAGAAGACATCGGACATCGGACATCGGACATCGGACATAGAATTCACAACGCCGCCGACACCAGCTGCTGCGTATAGGGATGCGCGGGATCCTCGAGGATCTGGTCGGTGAGGCCGCTCTCGACCACGCGGCCCAGGCGCATCACCAGGGTGCGGCCGGCGAGCAGCCGGATCACGCCCAGATCATGCGTCACCACGATCATCGCCGTGCCGGTCTCGCGCTGGAGCTCGAGGATCAGGTCGAGGATGCGCGCCTGGACGGAGACGTCGAGGCCGGTGGTGACCTCGTCGAGGAACAGCAGCGGCGGATCGGTGGCCAGGGCCTTGGCGATCTGCACCCGTTGCTGCATCCCACCGCTGAACGCACCCGGACGTTCGTCCATGCGTTCGATCGGCACCTGCATGCGGGCGAGCAGGTTTTCCGCTCGTGCACGGATGGCGGAGAAGCGCCGCTCACCGGCCATCAGCAGACGCTCGGCGACATTGCCGCCACAACTGACCTGGAAATTGAGGCCGAGGTGCGGGTTCTGGTGCACCATGCCCATCTTCCGATCGCGCAGCGTACGACGTTCGGCACCGTTGAGCGCAAAGAGGTCGTGGATGGTGTCACCGTCGGTGAAGCGCGCCGACCCGGCGCTCGCGCTCAGATCGCCGTGCAGGACCTTGACCAGGGTCGACTTGCCGCTGCCGGACTCGCCCATGATCCCCAAGATCTCGCCGGCATGCAGCGCGAACGACACCTCCGCCATCGCCACCACCGTCCCACAGGCGGAACAACGATTGGTGTCGAACCGTGGACCGGTGGTGACCAGGCAGTGGGCGCAGCCCGGACCATGGCTGCGCGTCAGACCGTCGGCGACCAGGATGGGCTCATCCATGGCGTGCCTCCGCCGGATGGGCCAACGACGCCTTTTGTTGATCACACCAGTCGGTATCCGAACACTGGTGCGTGACCCCGTGATCGCCGTGGACCTCGTCGAGAAACGTCTTGTCACCCCCACAGTGCACACAGCGGCGCCGTCCTCCGCTCCCGTCACGGAAATCCTCGGTGCGGAACGGCACGTCATCGAAGGCCAGCGGTTCGGCGCGGGTGTGCGGGGGCACGGCGTAGATCTTCTTCTCACGCCCCGCTCCGAAGATGAACATAGTGTCGGCCATATGGAGCTTCGGCACATCCCACCTGGGGATGGGTGACGGATCGATGACGTAATGGCCGTTGATCCGCGTCGGGTAGCGGTGCGAGATGGTGATCTCCTTGAAGCGCACGAGGTCTTCATAGAGCTTCACCAGCAGGCGGGCGTAGTCCTTCTCCCCGTGCATGACGCGCCGACGCGCCTCGCTCGACTCGACCACCACCAACGCATCGGGATAGGGGACCTGCAGCACCAGGATCTGCTCCGCGGTCATGCGCCGCTCCGGGATACGGTGACGGGTCTGCACGATGCTGGCATCCTGCGTCCGCACCGTGGTGGTCACCCCAGGACAGGTGGTGGTGATGAAGTCGCGCAGGTTCACCGCATTGACGGAATCGTCGCTCCCCTGGTCGATGACCTTGAGCACGTCGCTCGGGCCGATCAGCGCCAACGTCAGTTGCAGACCGCCGGTGCCGAAACCGCGGCCGATGGGCATTTCGCGCGACGCATAGGGCACCTGATGACCAGGAATCGCCAGGGCTTTGAGCGCGCAACGACGGATCTCTTTTTTGGCGGCACGATCGAGGTAGCCGAAATCGGTGCTCATGACCGCCCCTGGTTCTTGCGCGCGGTGCGCAGCCGATCGAGGTCCGATTGGAACGTGACGTAGTGCGGCATCTTGTAGTGGGTACAGAAGCCCATGCTCTCGATGCCGTCGATGTGCATCAGCACGAACTCCGGATCCTGCGCGGGGTGGAGGATGCCGTTGGCCCGGCCCTGCTGCATGGTCTGGTCGAGGATCGCCATGCTGATGGCCTTGACCTCGTTGTGGCCGAAACACGCACCATAGCCCAGGCCGAAGGTTGGTGGCGCCTTGCCGGCCTGATGGGCGTTCGCGGCGCCGTCGCTGTCGTGTTTGCCGAACATCGCCACCACCTCGCATTCGGTCATCAGCACCTCGCCGGCCTCGATCGGCTCGCCGGTCTCGGGGTGGGGCAGGAACACCGGCACGTGCCCGACGCGCAGCTCCGCCACCGTCGGATGGATCTCGCCGTATCCACGCATGCTCGAATAGGCGATCGCGAGCAGGCCGCCGGTCTCACCGCGCGCCATGGCCATGAGCGCGGCCGAACGCGGTGCCGGCATGCTCAGCGGCGTGCGGGTGATGTCGTGGGGTTCGGGATCCGTTGTCGCCTTGGCTGGCAACAGGCCTTCCGCACGCAGCGCGTCGAGCACCTTCGGGAAGCTGTCGGGCACCGCACGGCCGGGACGTCCGGACAACCACGGTTGCAGGGCCTGGCGGAAGGCCTCAGGCGATTCGTCGAGCAGGTCGTAACGCAGCAGGCGGTGGCTGAAGTCGGCGGTCGGTCCCAGGTACTGTCCGCCAGGCACCTCCTTGAACGCCGAGGAGATGCGGCGGAAGCAGCGCATGCCGGCGGTGTCCGGCAGGCTGATATCGGCCAGGCGCGGGCGGGTCGACCGCCACGCGCGCAACAGGAAGGACGCTTCCAGGGTGTCGCCGGCCGCCTGCTTCGCCGCCAGCGCGGCCAGGCGGGGATGGTGCACGCCACCCTCCGACATCAGGCGCGAGACCAGGCCGTGGAGCTGGTCGCAGATGACGTCGGTTGCCAGCGGTTGCTGCACGTCGGCGGAGCGCGCCCGCAGCAGCTCCAGGGCCTGCGCTGCGCCGGTGATGGCGGCGGCTCCGCCGCGAATGGCGACATACGCCATCAGACACCTCCGCTGATGCGGGTGGTACGCGGCAAGGCCGCGACCTGGTGGTCATCCACCAGCAGCAGATCGACCCCGGTAGGGAAACGCCGGGTCCAGTGGTTGCGCAGGCCGATCCACGCGGGATCGAGTCCGTGCACGCGCAGCTCGTGTTGCCTGGGAATGCCCGGTCCCTGGCAGCTCAACGTCAGCGGTCCAGCGCCGAGCGCCGCCACCACCACCAGGACGGTCGCGCCCAGGTGCGGCTGCTCGAGGGTGCCGAGCTGCGGTTGGTACGCCGGCGCCCGGCACCCATCGGCGAGGATGTAGCTGGCGGTTTCCGCCGCGACCGGGTGCGCTGCGAGGAATGGCCACTGGTCCGCCGCCACCAGGTGGTCGGGATCGGCGAGCGTGACCGCGCCATCCAGCAGGGTCGCCGCCACCAGCAGCCACGCCGGCGCGTCGCCCGCGGCGAGCGCGTGCACGCTGGCCGGGCGCGCGGTGGCCTGCAGCAGTACGCGGTAGCAGGTCTGCTGGGTGCTTTCACACCACACGGTCTCAGCGTGCATCGCCGGGCTCCTCGGGCTCATCGAGGTCGTCCTCGCGGGTGGTGCCGAGCAGGGCGAAGTCGACGCGGGTGCGGTCGAGCAGGGCGCGCCGGCGATCTTCCGCAGCCGTACGGCGAAGGGCGCCTTCCTCGACCAAACGACGGACCTCGGCAGCGCCGGGCAGGTCCGCGGCCAGCACCGCATCGCACACCGCCAAGGCCGACGCCAGGTCGGCGTCATCGTCCAGCACCCGCGCCGCACCGCGCCCGCTGCGTCCGTCGGGCGTGGTGATCTCGACCCGCGCCTCGACCAAGGGGACCTCACCCAGATGGAAACGCTCGCCGAGGACCGCATCGCGCAGCGTGAGCAGGGCGAGGCCGGCCTGCGCTGGCGCGATGGTGCGCACGCTGCAGCCGCTGGCAGCCAGCGAGGCCAGCGCCATCACAGTGGATCTGGGATGCGCGGTCAGCGCGCGCAGCCACTGCGATCGCGGGATCATGGCGAGGTCCTCCGCCAGCGTGGCGTCTGGGCGTGGGCGATGCGCAATCCTGCGCCGCGTCGGGACCGGGTCATAGGAGTCTGCTCCGCAGGCGGCCGACCACCTGCTCCAACACCAGCACGGTGAGGAAGATCACCAGCAGGATGGTCGCGACGTGGTGGTAGTTGAAGAGTTCGAAGCGGCCCTTGAGTTCGAGACCGATGCCGCCGGCGCCGACCAGGCCGATGACGGTCGCCGAGCGGATGTTGCGTTCGAAGATGTACTGGAGGTACGCGACATACTGCGGCCACACCTGCGGCAGGATGGCGAACCGTGCGACCTTCATGCGGTTGGCGCCGGCGGCGATCAGCGCCTCCTGTGGTCCGCGGTCGGCATTTTCCGCGTCGTCGGCAAAGAACTTGCCGAAGAATCCGGCGCAGTGCAGGCCCAGCGCCAGCACTCCGGCGACCGGGCCGAAGCCGTAGGCGAGCACGAAGATCATCGCCAGGATCAGCTCCGGCATGGCGCGCAGGAAGCTGCTGATGGCGCGCGCTGCGGTGTAGAGCGCGGGATGCGGCGTCAGGTTGCGCGAGCCGAAATACGCCAACGGGATCGCCAGCACGATGGCGACGCCGGTCGCCCAGAAGGCGATCTCGATGGTGATGACCATCAGCATCAAGACGTGTCCGAGGTAGCCTATGGGCTCGACCAGCACCTCGGTGGTGGAGACCACTTTCCCCATCTGGAGCGTCTGCGGATCGAGGATCGGCTGCACACTCTCGCGCTGCTCGATGTGCGAGAACCATGGCAGCTGGTCGCGGTCGAAATCCTGGATGAGCGCCAGTTCGGTCTCGTTGCTGACCTGGAAGGGGAACAGCCCGCTGACGAACCGCGCGGTGCTGCGGCCGACCTGTGAGGATTCCTTGAGTCCGGCGCTGGCCACCGCGTACTCGCTGGTCTCCGCCACCATGCGGTCCAGCTCCATGCGTTTGCCGGAAATGCCCAGGATGAGCACGCCGATCAGCAGCACGCCGATCATCCACGGGTTGATGGTGGGATGGAGCAGCCACTCGGCCGGTGGTCGACGTGGGCGTTCATCCGCGGTTGCGGCCGGGGTTTTGGTGTTCATCCACCCACCGCGTGCCGCATTGCCAGATCGGCACGCTCGATGACATCGGCCTGGGCGGACGAATACGCTGGGGCTGAGCGGTCATAGATGCGGTCGAGCGCCTGGTCATCCAGATCCTTGGGGGGGCCGTCGAAGACGATCACACCGCGATTGATGCCGACGATGCGATCAGCGAATTCACGGGCGAGATCGACCTGATGCAGCGAGCAGAGTACGGTGGCGTTTTCACGTTCTGAAGCCTGGTACAACAGGATCATGATGTCGCGGCTGATCGACGGATCGAGGCTGGCCACCGGCTCATCCGCCAGCAGCAGCGATGGTCGCAGGATGCAGGCCCGCGCGATGCCGACACGTTGTTGTTGGCCACCGGATAATTCACCGGCACGACGGTAGAGATGTTCCTCTACCAGGCCCACCTGGGCGAGCAGATCGCAGGCGCGACGACGCAGGGTATGGGGATGGAAGCGGGTCAACGCGCGCCAGGTCGGCAACGAGCCGAGCGAGCCGTTGAGCACATTGGTCAGCACATCCAGACGCGGGCTGAGATTGAAGGATTGATGGACCATGCCGACCTGTCGGCGGATGGCGGTCAACGAACGGCGCTCGACTTTGCGCCCGGCGACATGGATGTCGCCGCTGCAGGGCGTGGTCAAGCCGACAACGCAGCGCAGCAGCGTCGACTTGCCGGATCCGGATGGTCCCAGCACGACGCAGAACTGGCCCGTGGGCACGTGCAGGTCGATACCCCGCACCGCCTGCGTGCCATCGGGATACCGTTTCGCGACCGCGCTGAACGAGACCATGTGGTCGTCGGGGCGGCGGTCGGCGCCGAGTCTGGCGCGCGTGGTCACCAGCTTGCCGAGCAGTGCATCGACGGGGGCGAGGGAGGTCATGGGATTTCCAGGTGGTGGAACCGAGGTGACGAGCAGGGATGAGCTCGTCACGAGGCGACGGTGAGAGCGGAGGTTCCATGGGATGTGATCGGTGTGATGCGCTCGGCTGCCAGCTGGCCGACGTCATGCTGTTTAGCTAACGCAACGAAGCGGGAGGAAAGGCATAGCCACGGAGCCCACAGAGAGCACAGAGCTGGAGAATTGGCCCTCTCTGTGCTCTCTGAGGCTCTGTGGCTGGTTGTCATTCTCCTTACTTCAGAATTCGGCCTTTGCTGGACAGCAATGCGCCGGCGCTCCCAGGGCTACTTCGCCGTAC
>JANPIY010000309.1:0-1641 GCA_031425255.1 Planctomycetota bacterium | reverse complement strand
CCAGCAACAGAAGGGTGACACGGAAGATTCGCGACATGATGTTGGAGCAGGGCAGGTGGCAAAGCGTCATGATAGTCGTAACCTCAGCGCGCGGTGGCCTGGCGTTGCCGGAAGGCTCCCGGGGATATGCCCGTGACTCGGCGGAAGAACTTCGCGAAATTGGTTGACTCATCGAACCCGAGGTCCTCCGCGATGGCTTCGACCGGGAGGTCGGTGTGGACCAGCAGGCGTTTGCCTTCAAGCGCGATGCGCGCCATCAGCATCGGCTTGGCTGAACTGCCGGTCACCGCATGCGTGGCGCGCGACAGCGTTTTCTCCGTGCAATTCTGCAATGCCGCAAAGTGCCGGATGTCATGGTGGTGCCGCAGGTCTCGGTCAAGGTCGCGCCGGAACCTGATCACCCGTTGCATCATCGCGGGCGACGCCTGCGGGGCGCCGGCCTGTCGCGTTTGCGCCAGCGTGAGTCGCAGCACCAGTTGGTAGACCTGCAGACGCATCAGTGCATTACGATCGGGGACGGATTCAGCTGACGTTGCGTCGGTCAGCAACTGCTGCATGATGCGTACGCCGAGCTTATGGTCGCCGGCCGGCAACACCAACGCTGCGGGCAGGTCGGCCAGCTGGTTGGCCACGGTCCGGTCGGCCACCACCGCCACTTGCCGCCGAGGCATCAGCAATTCGGGACGGAACACGACCGACCACCCGTCCCAGTCGTGGGTGAAGTCGTAGCGTTGCACCTGTCCCGGACTCACCACCATCCACATGCCCGGTCCGCCGACGTGCGGAGTGAAATCGATCACGTGCCGGCAGCGACCGCGCGTCACGGCGGTGACGATATGGAACTCAACGTGCTGCGGCCTTGCGAAGTGCGCGGCGGATCCCCGGCGCTTCAATTCCTGGATGGAGAGCACTTCAATGTCCAGTACATAGCCGCCCGGAGGGTGCCAGCGAACCTGCTCCAGGTTGGATGGGTGGCGCTTGTTCATGATGAGCTGTCCGTTTTTTACCATAAGCCGGCGCGAATGTACCTGCGGCGGGAATCCGTTTGCATGGACACTTGGACATCAGGTGCGCCTTTGCGCCTGCCTTCACAACGCAGGGAGTCCACCATCGTGCCCAACTTCGCGCTACTGCATCGCACCGTTCTCGCCTGCCTGCTGGCGACCGCCACCTTGTCGATCAGCCCGGCAGGATTTGCCCAAGCCAAAGAGACGCTGACGCCCGATCAGGGCCGGCGCATCGTCGCACCCTTTTATGAGATGTTGAACAAGCCGGCAACCCGCGATCTGAAGGCCTTGGCCGACACCGCCATCGCGCCGGATTGGCGCTCCTACTCCAACGACGCCGTATTCAAATCGCGTGATGAGTTCGTAAGTCAGGTTGCGGGTTTTGGAAAGTTGATACCGGACCTGGCGTGGGACATCAAGGAAGTGATGGTCGACGGCAACCGGGTGATTGTGCGCAGCGAGGCCAGCGGCACGCCGGCAGGCCCGTTCTTTGGCGTACCGCATGGCGGCAAGAGTTTCAGGATCATGACCATCGACATCCATACCGTGCAGAACGGCAAGCTGGTCGCAGCCCATCACGTCGAGGACTGGGCCGGCGCCATCCGGCAGCTGTCGGCGAAGTAGCCGACGTGGT
>JANPIY010000308.1:0-1521 GCA_031425255.1 Planctomycetota bacterium | reverse complement strand
GCGGCGTATACCCAAGGCTGATCTTGCCGAGGTTATTAACCGCTGCCTAACAGCGATGGGACTTAAGGGCGCCGAGCATAAACTCCTAAAGCACTTTTCGGGGGGTATGTTGCGACGACTAAATATCGCCGTCGCGCTATTAACGACGCCAAGAATATTAATACTCGACGAGCCCACCGTCGGCGTCGATCCGCAGTCGCGGCAACTGGTGTTTGCTACTTTGAAAAAAATGAACGAGCAAGGCGTTACGATCATTTACTCAACGCATTATATGGAAGAGGCCGAAAAAATTTGCTTGCAGATTGTCGTCGTCGATTCTGGACGGATTATCTTGCAAGACAAAACGGCGAACTTAGTAAAAGCCGGTGAACTAAATTTAGAGCAAAAATTTTTGCAGTTAACTGGTCATTCATTGCGGGATTAACCAAAGATGTGGCAACAACTCCAAGCGCTAGCTTTCAAAGAATTAAAGGCGATTGTTCGTGACCGGCACGCTTTAGCAGTTTTATTCTTGATGCCGACTATTTTTATTTTTTTCCTATCATTAGCGCTTCAGGATCTCTATAGCGGTAAGCAGCAAGCAAAATTAGAAATCCTCGTCCAGGATTTCGACGAGGGCAATTTTTTCAGCAAGGAGTTAATAAATTACCTGCACCGGCGCGGAGAATTCAAAGTGCGAGCGCTGCCCCCTGAAGATGTCCTCACTACAAAACTGCTAAGCAAAAACACTGCAGCAATTAGCATCCCCAAAGGCACCAGTGCAGCGTTCACGCGCTTTCTCACAGAAAAGGATTTTCCCATCGCCGAGTTTCCAAAGATGAGCCTAACCATTGACCCGGCACTTGACGCTGCTTACCGGTTATTTGTTCAGGGGACTCTTGGCGGTTTTTTTTACGAAATTACTTTGGTTAAAGTTGGCGAATTTTTGCAAAACACTCCCACGGCCCAGAGCATCCCGCGCGTTAGTGAGCGCACGCAATTAAACGTCAGCGATCTGCTGGAAGAAAGAACCCTCGGTGCTATCAGTACACCGCCCAACCCGGTGCAACAAAATGTCCCCGGATGGTCACTCTTTGCCATGTTTTTTATTGCCGTGCCGCTGGCTTCTGGCGTTATTAGAGAGCGCAGCAGCGGTGCCCTGCGGCGTATCTTAACCTTTCCCGTCAGTAGGTCGGCGCTCATCATCGGCAAGCTACTACCCTATGTGGTCATAAATTTCTTACAATTTTACTTAATGCTGGGCTTAGGATATTTTGTCCTACCCCTAGTGAGTGATATGAGTTTTAGTGCTGGCCATCAGTGGGTCGGCTTAGCGGCTTTGACGTTGGTGGTAAGCTTAGCAACAACGGCTTTTGCGGTTGCGGTGGCGACGATTAGTAAGTCGCAAGAGCATGCGTCAGCTCTAGTTGGTGGCTCAGTGATGACAATGGGGGTCCTCGGTGGAATAATGGTGCCGGTGTTTGTAATGCCTGATTTTATGCAGTCGGTAGCGCGATTTTCGCCAATGTATTGGGCCCATCA
>JANPIY010000307.1:0-2916 GCA_031425255.1 Planctomycetota bacterium | reverse complement strand
GGAACAGATCATGGCCTTGGCGCAGAGCTCATGGGACGCCGACCGCATCAAGCCGGTGCATTGGCTGATCCTACAGATCCGCTGCTGCTTCGCCCTGCACCGCGACAACGACCGCGAGCTTGACCCGGTCCTGGCCGACCTGCATCAGGTGATCTTCGTCGAGCGCCTGCCGTCGGAGTTGGAGCGGGATCTTCCAGGCATGCACAACTTCTGGCGCCTGCTGCGCGCTCTGCGCTTGCGCGAGGGGGCGGATTTCAATGTCCAGCTCGCCGAACGCATGGCCCTGTTGACCGCGTCCTACCGCCAGGGCGGCGGCATCGCGCCGGCCGCGCTCTGCGACCTGAATGGCTTGGGCCTGTGCCGTTTCGCGCGCCGACGTGCGTTGTCCATCACCGTCCAGCACGTCTATCTGCCGCTCGGCTTGCTGGACCAACCGCTCTGAGCCGCTGCGGAATTCGCATGCGACCTGACAGCCACTGATTCTGCCTCACTGGCTGCGGTAGAGCTTGAAGGCGATGTGCCGCTGGAACGCCGGCGGCTGCAGCACCAGCGGGCCACCCGGATGGTCGATAGGAACCACCTGGTGCCAGGCGTCGGCGTCGGCGTCCCACCACTCGACGGTCATGCGCCCGGCGGCGATGCTGGTGCCGATCTCGATCGAGGCGGCGGTATGGCTGGCGGCCTCGCGACCGCTGCGGCCCCACTCCTGATCGAGCAGGTAGCCGAGCATGCGGCCTGGGCGCGACCACGCCCGGCACCACAAGGTGCCAGCGCTGCTGGTGGCGCCCAGCACGATGCTGCGCGCACCGTTGCCGCGCGGATCCTCGCCCGCGAGGAAGGCGCCGATCGAACGATAGGGGGCGAAGTGCCCGTTCTGATCCAGCCATTCGAACCACCACAACATCGGCGAACCGCCGTGGCCGCTGACCAGGCCAGCGTAGGGTCCGCTGGCGTGCTCGGCGCGCATCTGCGGCTCCGGACAAGCGTCCCAGTTGCCACCGAATTCGGTGGTCAGCACCGGTTTATTGAACTGCGCCAAACCACGCCTCGGCACCGGATCCATGGTGCTGCGCCAGAGCAGGTCGGCGAGCAGACGATCGGGGCCGTGATAAGCGTCGATGCAGAGGTAGTCGATGCCGGGCTGGGCGCAGATCGCGCGATCAGCCATGTTGTAGTCGCCGCACCAGTGGGTCGTCACCGGATGGCCGTAGGTATCGAGGGCCTTGAACGAGGCCGCCGCCTGTTCGTGCCAGGCACGCAGCGCCTGGCCGCGGCCGGCGGTGAGGTTGACCTCCGACCACAGCTTCCAGCCGAGGATCGCCGGGTGATCGGCATACCGCGCGACTAGATAGCGGCGCAAGCGCTGCTGCCCGGCAATGGCCCAGGCGTCGCTAAAATAATCCGCCGCCTCCCGCAGCTTTCCCCCGCGCAGCACGTTGTAGGGGTTGCTCGCCCACTCCGCATCGCTGTTGGTCGAGGCTTGGCCGTGATTGTTCAGCACCAGATTGACGCGGATGCCGAGCGAGTGCGCGAGGTCGAGGAGCTGGTCGAGACGCCAGGCGTTCTCCAGGTTGTATCGTCCCTGGCCCTGGAAACCTGGCCAGTCGGCGCGCCATTCGAGCGCCAGATTCCACGAGCTGAGCCACACCTCGACCGCGTTGACCCCATGGGCCGCCAGCCGGCGGAGGTAGGCCTCATAGGCCAGCAACCCGCGATCAGGGGTCAGCACCGTACGCATGTGCTCGGAGCCGCGGGTGTCGTAGACCGAGCGCAGATTCGGACCGCGCGGCCACCAGAAGCGGCCGTCCACCGCGAAGAAGCGCGGATCACCGGCATCGACGCGCACATAGTCGTCCCACTTCGCTCCGCCGACGGTCAGGGGCGGCACCTCGAGGGTGACCAGCGTCCCCTCGGCGCCGCCCCAGCGCGCCTCTAGGCGGATGGTGTGGACTCCGGGCTGCCGCGGACGGAAGCGGACGGTGAAGGCGTCGGCGGTGGCCGGGCGCACCACTTCGCGATCACCGCGGTCGCTGCGTTCCATCGCCTGGTCGACGAAGCCTGGGATGCGCACCTCGGTGCCATCGGGGGCGCGTACCACGGCATCGAGAGTGAAGAGCGCGGGATCGCAGGGATTGGCGGGGAATGGCAGCGGGCGCAGCGATAGCGACCAGCGTTCACCCGTGCTCACCGCGTCGCCCAGCCGCAGGGCGGTAAGCTGATGCGCGACATCCTCGCTGCTAGTTGACGGCTCCAGGGTCGCTTCACGAATGGTGAGCGTGGCGCGGCTGGGCTGGGCGGACCAGAAGAAGAGGCCGGCATCGGTAGCCAACGCGGCGGTGGCTGCCGACCAGGCGCCGCGATCGGCCATGGGCAGCAATGATGCGGAGCCGGTGATCGGCAATTCGATGGCGTGGGTACCCGCGCTCAGGACTCCAGGACGCAATCCCTGGAACCAGCGCCCGTGCTGATCGACGACGAAGACTCCAACGCCGAGATCGGCGGGGGCGTCGTCCGGCACCATGATGACGGCGCGCACCGCGCGCATGGGCGTAGTGATGGGTTGGTCCAGGCGCACCAGGGTGGTGAGTGGCGCCTGCAGGATGACCTGGCGCGCGGGAAGCTCTTCCGCGACCACCGTCAGCAGCGTCGCCAGCATCATCATCGTGGTCCGGATCGCTGCGCGCATGGGCGGGAGACTACATCCCCTCAGGGGACCGCCTACCGGCGGCAGCTCCTGGGGTCGACAGCGAGGCACCAGGTGGCACGGACGGATCGCTTGCGCCTGGGACCGCCGGCTCAATGCCGTTTAGCCAAGGCCGCATCCTAAAGTCAGGAGAAGGACAACCAGCCACAGAGCCCTCAGAGAGCACAGAGAGGGGCAATTCTCCAGCTCTGTGCTCTCTGTGAGCTCTGTGG
>JANPIY010000306.1:0-3085 GCA_031425255.1 Planctomycetota bacterium | reverse complement strand
CCTGTTCCTGCGCCCCCACCAGAGCGAGGCGGGTTTTTTCCGTGAGCGTATTGGGATCGAGCATGGCGCAGTCCTTGTCGGTATGGCGGAAGATGAAGAGGGGCGAAGGAGGTGCCTGACGAGACCACTTCAGCGCAGGATCCGCTCAGCAGTGGGCATGCCAAGAGAACCAATCGATTGCGTGTCAAATAGACGCGGAAATGGCTAGCGAGGGTTCTGTAGCCCCAGACCACGTCGCGGTTCTTGCTGGATCGACCGCGACGAGATCAGCCGGTTTGGCGCTGCGCGGGCGGGCAATCACCCGAGGCCAGGAACGGCGTCTGGTTCAGATAGCAGGCGGACTGGCGATGTCCGCCGCCGCCCCGGGCTTCACCGATGAGCGCGCAATCGACCCGGCTGGTATCTCCCGAGCGCAGGCTGTGGACCCAGCGGCCATTGCCTTTGCGGTACCACAAGATGGCGAGGTCGTACCCCAGACCACCCGCGGCGATCGGCAGGCAGATGTGGTCGCCGACCTCGTTCTGGTCCTGGGTGCACGGCACCACCAGGGCCCGCACGCCGGCCAGTCCGTAAGGAGCGTCTACCGCGATGCCCAGCTTCACCGCCTTCGCGACCCGTTCGGCGATGGCCGCGAGCAGCGGTCGGCCGATCTGCGCCATCTGCGCGAGGTCGACCTCCAGCAACCCTTGGAACTTGTCCCCGGGGAAAGACGCCGACAGCCCGGTCGCGATCGCACGGCTGTCCGGCAGGCGCCATTGCCAGAGATCCTTGTCCTTGATGTAGGCGATCACCGGCGGCGGCTCGCGGCCCGGGAAGAGCACCTGCCAGGTCAGCGAACTGCCGCACTCGCTGACATCCAGGGTGCCCCAGCCGAGCACCTGATGCACCGGCGCCTGGCTGGTGTGGTGGTCGATCCAGATGATCTCGCTGGCCTGCGCGCGTAACGCCCGCATCTGTTCGATCGGCAGTCCGAAGTCGACCATGTAGACTTTGCGGTCGAGCACGGTCGGGGGCGTCATGCCATACTGCATCGACAGAAACTCGCAGTCGGGTTCCCGGCGTGCCACCACCGCGGCGGCGCCATTGCCGTCGAGGCAGTTCTTGTGATAGAGGCACAACGGTCGCGGCATGGCGAGCAGAGTCCCGGTCTGTCGCAGGGGGGCAAGGACCCAGAGCGGGTGGGACCACACTCCCTTGCAAGACCATCGACAGGGTGGCGGATCCACTGGAGCTGCCACTGGACGCCGCACCCTCTCGGCGAAGGATCGGCAGCCCTCAGGCCCGCACGAAGGGCCGTCACTCCTGCCTGGAGCCCTCATGCGTCGCCGCCTCCTCACCGCTGCCCTCGCCATCGGCTTCGCCGCCACCTCCATCACCGCGGCCGATATGCCGATCCCGGTGCCGATGGCGATGCCGGATGACAGCGCCTATGTGGTAGCGGTGGTGCCCGACCTGTTGGCCACGCTCGGGCGCATCGAGGTGCTCGCCAACCTCTTCAACCCGGGCCAGATGCCGGCGGGATCGTTGAAGCAACAACTCGGCGGCATGCTCGGCGATCCCACGTTGGCGAACTTCACCAACAAGCCGGTGATCGTGGTGGTCGGCCCGGGGGCGCCGACCCCATGTTTCGCTCTGCTGGTGCCCGCGACCAATCCCCAGGCGTACCTCGATGCCGGGGTGAACTTCGGCATGCTGCTGGGCAAGGCGGTCGACGGCATCGCGGTGATGACGCAGACACCCGATGGTGAGATCCTGGGCGAGAAGGTCGCCAAGACCTACGGCGCGCTGATCAAGAGCCTGCCCAAAGGCGACGTCCGCCTGCTGGTGGCGCCGGACAAGCTGATGCAGACCTATGGCGGCATGCTCGGCATGATGGCGCAGATGGCGGCAGCGCAGAACCCTGGCGGCCCCGAGATGGCCAAGGTCCTCGGCCTGGAGATCGCCGGATTGATGGCGGTGGTCGCCGATATCAGCGCCGTCCAGCTCGACCTGCGCCTCGACCCCACCGCCATCGGCGAGGATCTCACCATCGCCGCCAAGCCAGGCAGCGAACTCGCGAAATTCTTCGCCGCGCCGCCCCCCGCGGTCGGCCAACGGGCGGCGGCTCGGCTCGGCAACGACCCCTCGCTCCTCGCCTTGAGCGGACGTCTGAACTATGCGGCCTACGGGGCCTATGCCGGCAGTTTGCTGCGCACGCTCAAGACCAAGCCCGAGGGCCAAGCGCTGATCACCGACGATGTGATCGCCGTGGCGGAGAGCATCGGTAGCGGCCTGTCCGGCGACACCGCGTTCCGCCTGCGCACGACCGAGGCCATGCCGCTGCAATGGGAAGGCCTCTACGCCAGCAGCGACTCGGCCAAGGCCGAAGCGAGCATGGAGAAGATGATCAAGCTGTTCAGCGGTGAAGGCGCGATCGCCGACCTCTATCGCGAGATGGGCATCACCATGACCCTCGCCAAGGGCACCCGCACCAGCCCCTCGGGCGCGGCGGTCCACGCCGTCAGCGTCGCCATCGACGAGACCAAAGTCCCGCCCGAACAGGCGGCGCAGATGAAGCTGATGTCGGCCTACGAGTTGGCGGTGACCAAGGGCTGGGTGGTGATGGCGCAGGATCCCAAGGCGCTCGACGGACTGATCGCCGGCACCGGCAAAGGCATGTCGACGGCGGCGGAGAAGGCCATCGGTGCCGGCCGCGACCTGTACGCCGATCTCGACGTGATCGGTTTCGTACGCGCCGCCATGAAGCTGTCCGGCACCGGCATGGATGCGATGATCCCGGCGACCAAGCCCGGCGAACCGCTGAGCGTCGCCAGCACCGCCGCGGACGGCCGCACGCTGGTCGAGATCAAATGGCCGCTCGCACCCTTCGTAGAACTGGTGAAAGCGATGAAGGGCGGCGCCGCCCAGCCGCCGCCGGAGCAGAGCCCGGCGGTTTGAGCCGATACCAGGACCAGACACGGGGTGAGATAGCCTGGTTTCCTCGACGCCGAGGAATCGCACTAGGACGTTCCTAGAATTTTCGCCGGTGCGCCCAATCGTCCACCCTTCCCCCTTGTCTCCTCGACCTGGGCACCATGATCCCGCC
>JANPIY010000305.1:0-4781 GCA_031425255.1 Planctomycetota bacterium | reverse complement strand
TGGACGGTTCGCAATGGTTCCTCAGCTCATTGAGCCGACCTCCTTGGCGCGACCCACGAATACGAGACATCGGACATCGGACATCGGACATCGGACGACCCCCCGGTGCATTTAGAACCTTGGCAATGGGCCCTCGCCCTCCTCTGCGCGGCGATGAACGGCATGGCCAAGACCGGCGTCCCCGGGCTCGGCATCCTGGTGGTGCCGCTGATGCTCTTCGTCATCACCGATCCGCGCATGTCGCCTGGGGTGGTGCTGCCGCTGCTGTGCCTCGCCGATCTCTTCGCGGTGCTCTATTACCGCCGGCACGCGCAATGGGATCGCGTCATCAAGCTGGTGCCGTGGGTCGGCTGCGGTCTCGGGCTGGGCATGGTCGGACTATGGGCGATCCACCGCTTCGGCATCGGTGACGACCTGCTGACGCAGGTCATCGGCGTGATCGTGCTGGTGATGATCGTGCTACAGATCCTGCGCAAACGCGCGGGCGAGGTGGTGGCCACGCAGGCCTCGCCGCTCAAGGCGGCGGTCTTCGGCATCTGCACCGGTTTCGCCACCTGCATCGCCAATGCCGCCGGGCCGGTGATGAACCTCTACCTGCTGAGCATGGCCCTGCCCAAGAGCGAATTCATGGGCACCGGCGCGTGGTTCTTCTTCGTCATCAACCTCGCCAAGATCCCGCTGTTCGCCTACCAGGGCCGCATCACCGGGGAGACCCTGTGGTTCGACCTCTGGCTCGCGCCAGCGGTGATCGTCGGCGCGCTCGCCGGCCGCTGGCTGTTCACCCGCATCCCGCAAGCGTTGTTCGAGAAGATCATCATCGTGTTCGCCCTGCTGGCGACCTTCACGCTGTTCCTGCCGCATCGCTGAGTGCGCGCCCGAAGCCATATGGACGTCGCACGGTCGTGTGACCAGCGGTGGCGTCCGCGGCCTCATCGCGACGAACCACGACCAGCACGCCCCGTTCAAGGCTGGCGAACATCTGCCTGGGTCACGCCAGCCACGGAGCATCCATGCCTCGTCTCCTCCTCATCGCCGCCCTGACCTTCCTGAGCCTAGGGCGAGTCTGCGCCGAAACCGCCGGCGCACTCGCCGAACGGTTCGCCCTGGCCGATGATCGCGAAGCGGTCGTCGCCAGCCTGGTGCCGGGGACCGAGGACCACTTCCTCTACCGCTGCCTGCTGTGGCAGCACCAGGGCAGGCTGGCCGAGGTCGCCACGGCCCTGGTGACCTGGCAGGCCCGCTTCGGGGACAGCCCGCTGCGCCAACGCATCCGTCTGCGCCAAGCGCTGCTGGTCTTCGGCGAGGACCCGGCGCGCGGCGGCGAACATCTGGCGCAGGTGCTGGAGCTGCCGAACGCCACGCGCACCCAGGTGGGCGCAGGAGCGGGAGTCGACCAGCCGCTGATGCCGGTGGCCGAGCACCTGTCGTGGGCGGCGATCTCTGCGGCGGCCGCCCGCAGCGAGGGCCTCACCGGCTGGAGCGAGGCCGGCATTGAACGCATCATCGGGGACCTGCGCGACGGCGACCAGCGCCGCCTCGCCCTCGCCCGCCTGCCCGCGCACCATCCCGCCGCCGTGGCGAGCGTCATCGCCGATCTTGCGCATCGCGGCGCGGATTTCGGCTCGCTGCCGATCCATCGCTGGCTGACCCTGGAACAGTTGGCGGCCTGCCGCACGGCCAGGCCCGAGGTGGCGGAGGATGCCGATTTCGTGCTCATCTCGCTGCGCGCGATGTGGGCCGAACGTGGTCGCGCGCTGCCACCCGACGAGCCATTGGAGCGGGGGGCCTGGATCGCCGCGCTGGCGGCGTTCGCCGAAGGACTGCCGGCGAGCGCTGCGCCGCTGCGCCGGTACCTCGATCTGCAGCGCCTGCGCCTGGACGTCGCCCGCGGCCAGGTCGAGGCGGCCTGGCTCGCCAGCGTGCTCGCACGCTCGTTGCCGGCCAAGGCCGGTCTGCGCGCCCCGCGAGCGACGACGGTTGCCAGCGGCGATCTGCCCAGCGCCGAGATCATCGCCGCCACCCGTCTGGGCGAATCGCCCGACGCCCCGGCGCTGATCGATGAGGCCTTGGAACTGGTGCTGGCGGGCGCGCCGGACAGCGCGCGCTTCGCCGAGGTGATGGCGGCTGACGAACTCCATCGCCTCTTCATCCGGGCCAAGCTGCTCAGCGGCGTCGGCGATCCGGCGCAATGGCTGGCCAATGCCGCGGACAGCGACTTCGGCACGCGCCTGCGCGACCAGGTCGAGCTGCGTTTCGCCGGCGATCGTCCATCGTCGTTCGCTGGTGATGCCGCGGTGGTGGTGCTGCCGCTGCTGCTCAAGAACGTGCCGAACCTGCTGGTGCGGATCTTCGCCCTCGATGCGGTGAACGTCGGTCGCCAGACCAGGAGTCCGCCGAGCGTGACGCTGGACCTCAGCGGCGTCGCTCCCACCAGTCAGCGGTCGCTGTCCTTTGCCCACTCGCCCATCGTCCGCCACCGGGAGCTGCTGGCGCTGCCGGAGTGCGACGGTCCGGGCTGGTGGATCATCGAACTGGTCGGTGGTGGTCAGGTGGCCCGCGCCGTGGTGCAGAAGGGTGCCTTACGCTTCCACCGCGTGGCCGCGCGCGATGGCGACCACCTGTTCATCAGCGACGAGGCCGATCGCCCGGTTCCGGATGCGGTGGCCTGGCTGGATGGCCAGCGTTTCAGCGCCGGCACCGATGGCGGCATCCGCCTGCCGTTCGCCGCGGACCAGCGCCAGGTGGATCTCATCATCACCGGGGCCGACCGCGCGCTGGTGGCGCCATACCAGACGCGAGCGGAATCGTGGAATCTGTCCGCCAAGGTCCTGCTCGATCGCGAACAGGTCATTGGCGGCACCACTGCGACCATGCTGCTGCGTCCCTGCCTGGAGCTGTGCGGCACCCGCATGGACTTCGCCGCATTGCAGGACGCCGCGGTGGAGATCACCACCCGCACCGCCGCAGGTTCGCTCGCGACCACGCGCATCACCGAGTTCGTCCATCCGGACCACGCCGAGACCGTGATCCGCTTCCCGGTTCCCGAGCGGGTCGACCGCATCGAGATCGCCCTGCGTGGACATCTGCGCAACCACACTGCAGGACGCGAGGAGGCGCTGGCCTGGAGCTCGGTGATGCACGTCAACCAGGACCAGGCCACCGAGCGTATCCGTGACATGCAGTTGGAGCGCGATGCGCAGGGCTGGTTCATCGCCTGCCGCGGCCTGAATGGCGAAGCGCTGGCCAAGGTGGAGATCGCGCTGCGTTTGGAGCACCGCTTCCTGAGCTTCCCGCTTGGCGTGCGCGTGCGCACCGGCGACGACGGCCGGGCGGATCTCGGGCCCCTGGACGACGTCATCGCCGTGTCGGTCGATCGCGGCCGGGTACGGGCGTCGCTCGCCGACGATCCGCGGGTGCCGCGCCCCGATCGCCGACGCTTCGCACCGCTGCAGGAAGCCGCGATTCCGGCGCGCCTGACCGCCCTGGTTGGCGATGTCGTGCGTCTGCCGATCAGCGGGACCTCGCCTGCGCCCGGCGTCCGCGACTGGCTGATCCGTAAACAGGATGGCGAAGCGGCGGCGGCGGATGTCACTGCGCACAGCCGACGGGTCGCCGTCGGCGCAGCGGCGCTGCTCGAGATCACCGGGCTGACGCCGGGCAGCTACCGCATCTTCACCCCCGCGGGTGCCAGCGAGCTGCTGATCCTCGCCGGTCAGCGGCGGGCCGGCATGGTCTTCACCGGTGAGGGCATCGTGCGTGCCGACCCGCCCGCTCCGCTGGGCGTACACGCCGAGCGTGTGGCCGCAGGCCTCGCCATCCAGGTGCTCAACGCCAGCGCGACGACGCGCGTGCAGGTCATCGGACGGCGTTTCCAGCCGATCGTTCCGCAGCTGTGGTCGTGGTGGCCGGAGACCGCGATGGAGCGGACGAGCGCCTGGCCGCTCGCGCAGTATCTCGATGGTCGACCGCTCGACGACGAACTGCGCTACATCCTCGCCCGGGCGCAGGCCGAGCATCACCCTGGAGTGATGCTGGAACGCCCGGGCCTGGTGCTCAATCCCTGGCACGATGACCACTTCATGGTCACTGGTGCCGCCGGGGCCGAGACCGGGATGTCTGAGCTGCGCAGTGGCGGTGGAAAACACCGGGCCGTGTCGCGGCATGGCGGCAGCCGCGCGAGCGAGCGATCCCATGGCGTGGCCATCGACTACCTCGCTGGTCCAGGCGTGGTGCTGGCCAATCTCATACCGGATGCCGCTGGTCGGGTGGAGGTCGATGTCGCGCGCCTGGGTGCCGCGCAGCAGGTCCTGGTGGTCGCCACCGATGCCGACAGCGCCGTCTCGACCACCCTCGCCCTGCCGCCGCGGCCGCTGCCGACCCGGGAGCGGCGTCTGCTGCAGGGACTGCCAGTGACGGAGCACCTGGTCTACGAACGCACGGCGCAGGTGATGCCGCCCGCCATGCCACTGGTTGCTCGCGACGGCGCGCTGCAGCGGCGACGCGTGATCGCCAGCGTCGCCGACCTCTTCGCTCTGTACCGTACGCTGGCACCGGATCTCGAGCTCGGCGACTTCCTCCCGCTCGCGCACTGGGCGACCCTGGATGAACGCACTACCGCCGCGAAGAAGGCCTGGTCTTTGTGCCACAGGAAGAGGTTGAGTTCGTGGCTGGCGAAACGGCCATAGAACTCGCGACGGGCGCGTTCATCCAGGCTCGCCCAGTTCGCGAGCGGGAGGAAGTCACCCAGCTCGAGATCCGGCGCCAGCGTACGATACAGAGCG
>JANPIY010000304.1:0-1631 GCA_031425255.1 Planctomycetota bacterium | reverse complement strand
CGTGGCGGGCAACGTGGTGAAGACTTTCGCGCCGGTGTCGTTCGTGCGCAATGTCCTGCGCGATCACACCCTGTCGGTGCCCAGCGAATCGCTGGCAGCCCATGCGGCCATCCGTCCGGTCATCACCATTCAGCAGGCGACTGCGCCAACCAGCCGGACCATCAAAGACGGCCTGCTGCACATCACCCTCCGTCCGGCGTGGACGCTGGACTACCAGACGGTGAAGCAGCCGCTCCGCGATCTGGCGCCCATCACCAGCGCGACGCTGACCGCGGTCGCAGGCGCCGGTCGTACGGTGACCCTGACCGGGACGGTGAACGCTAGCGAAGCCCTGACCTCAGTCGAAGTCATGGCGGACACCAGCGAGGTCTATGCCTACGATCGTTTGAATGAATATGACCACGCGAACAACGTGGTCATCTATGGCTCCTACTCGTCATTACCGGACGGATACGATTGCGACCTCACCGTCACGGGAACGAGTGCGTTCCAGCTCAAGCCGGTGACATGCCCGAGAATACCTTCCAGTATCAAAGGATCGGCAACGTCATGCGCTTCTCGAGCGCCCCGCGCGGTCGGGAATGGCCAGCCAGATTCTATCTGGTGATCCCCAAGGCCAGCACCGCCTCCGCAGTGATCCAGGTGTCATCCTCGCATGGTAATTTTTCGCTCCCCGTCGCGTCGCTGCTGAGCAACGGCGTCTTCCGCAAAACCGTCGAATCCCAGATGGTGTTCAATTTCGAGGTGTTCCATCGTCTGCCTGACCATCCCGTTCCGATCAACGCCCCGTCTGCACATTTCACCACGACGCTCCAGGCTGAAACTGATCAACCGGTCTATCACCTGCGCATCATCACCCAGTCGGGTCGGATCTACCGCACCAGGCCGCAACCGGCGTCATTGACTGCCACCGCACTGGTGCCACTCGTAGTCTTCTCCGAATCCTTGACCGGATCAGCGGTGACGGTCTCAGCACCACGTAGTGGCATCCTGGATCTGAACTATGAGTTCAACCAGCGTTGTGGCGATGTTCTTCCCGTAACGGCAGGCGTGCGATGGTGTGCGCAGATGGGCGGAGGGACGCTCTATGCCGAGCCGTTCTACAGCGGCGATTATTCGCAGCGCTTTTACACCGGCAGCGGATACCCCGCGTCGGGACCCTTGTCGAAGCCGAGCTGGGGAAACGAAGACGGCGCGTCCTGCCTGCATTTTTCCGGCAATGGCCAGTACCTCATTCTGCCGCCTGAGGCGTTCCCGCGTGGGGCATTCGTACTGTCGTGCGACATCAAGCCGATGGTATCGACGCCGCAGATCCTTTTCCGCCATCACGGCATCCTGATCGGCTCGCTGATGCTCAAGCTGGCCAACGGCAGGCTCTACGCCTCATACGTCGACAAGCTGATCCAGGAGTCGTATTTCGACACTGGCCTCCTCGTGCCGGTGGGGCAATGGAGCCGGATCACGGTGACGTATGATCTCGCCACGCTGGCGTTCAGCGTCGAGGGCCAGGCGGTGAAGAGTTATCCATTCACCAGCAAGGCGCTGTATTTCCAGCCCAGCGTGTTCGGTGGACATCTGCGTCCTGGGTTTGGCGTCGACGCGGGTGATGGGTTCTTCAACGGGTATTTGAG
>JANPIY010000303.1:0-9046 GCA_031425255.1 Planctomycetota bacterium | reverse complement strand
CACGGGACCAGGAGTCGGGACCGTGATGAGGTGGCGCAAGGCGCCGGTGCTGGCATCAATCGCCAGGACGGCCGAACCCTTGGCCGGGGTCGCGAACAGCGTCCCGCCCTTGGCCGAGAGGGTGGCGAACTCGTTGGTGATGCCACCACGCTGGGCCTCTGAAAGCACGTCGAAGGGCTTGAGGTCGGGAGTATCGCGGCCGGTCCAGGGCGCGTAGCTGCCATCGGTCTTCAGGCGGTAGGCGATGGGACCATTCAAGCCGAAGACGAATTCGCCATCGACGGTGACCTCGCTGCAGCCGGACATGCCCTGGCGGCTGTTCTTCCACTTCACCTTGCCGTCGAGATCGCAGGCGATCAGCGGCTTGCCGGCTTCGGCGAAGGTCCAGCCCAGGTACACGCGGTCACCCTGAGTCGCGACCGTGTTCGGTTCACCGTGGTCCCCGCCCCAGTTGTCGGTGCCGCTGGGGCCGTCCCACGGCGCCGCACCGGCGTTGGCCGCCCAGCCGACCAGCTTGAGATCCAGCCCTGGGTGAACGAGTGCGGACCAGGTGTAGGTGCCGGCCGGCACGGGCTCACCTGGGGTCCGCCACGAGAACGTGCTCAGCCCATCCCATTTCACCTGGTGGCTGCCCTTGGTGTAGAACGCGGTGTTGAGCAGTTGGCGCGCGACGGTGCCATCCGCGGCGTTGAGGTTGAGCGAGATGTAGCCGTCGAAAGGCATCTCGAAAGTGATCGCCTTGTGCCCTGGGAGTTCGCGTTGCTTGATCAGGCCGGTCCAGTTCACCTTCGGCATGCCTTTATCCAACGTCACCGCGAATTCGCGGCGATCGGACAGCCGTACCGGGCTCGGCTCGACGGGTGCGCTCTTGGCGAACACCGCGGTGCCCCACGAGGGATGATTCATGAAGGTGAACACGCGGTCGGGAATCTTGTCGGCCGAGAAAATGTCCTTGTTGGTCAGGCGGCCGCTGGTGCCGACGGTGAAGTTCGGCTCGATGGTCAGGCGCATGGTGTCGTTGGCCTTGGGCTTCCAACCCTTGGGACCGAGCAGGTCCCAGGGGATCGCCATCGCCTGCAGGTAGCCGCCACCGTCCTTATCCGCGGCGAAGCCCTGCCTGGCGCCCTGGCTCTGGGCGTCCTTGACCTCGCCCTGGTCGAACCGGATGCCGTAGGCCACGTGCATGACGTGTTTGCCCCCGCGTCCCTGCCAGCAGGTCCAGTGCGAGGCACGGCCCTGATCGGCGTTGGTGCCGGCACCGGCGACCACGCGGAACTGCAGGCAGTCGCCATTGAAGCCGTAATCCGCTTCGACCTGCCCAGGATTGTTGAGCGGCGTCGGGTCGACGAAGTGCGCCAGCAGGTAGAGGTGCTCGGCGTCGTACATCGCGAACATCCAGGTCGCGAAGTTGGTGCGCTGGTTCTCCACGTCACCGCAGGCGAGGATGCCGCCGCTGAGGTCCCACCCGGTCACGGTGCCATCCAACGCGGGAGGCTTTGCCGCCGGCAGCAGGCGCAGACCGATGTTCTCGGTCTCGGTGGCGCTGAGCCCGCTGGCGGACCAGGCTGCCAGGAGCGGAATCAGGAGGAGGGCGCGGATGGGCATGGGATCTCACAGCAGAGATGAAGGGAGGAAGCCGTGGCGTCGCAAAGAATGAAAAACTAAAACAGAGAGCGGTAATAGAGTGGAAAAGAGCAGCGAAGAGCGGCAGCGGATGGGCGTAAAAAATGTTCGCGCGGCGATGGCGCCGTCAGCGACCGCCGCGGGGAATCGCTTCGCCCGCAGGCGCACCTGATACCGGCGAGGTCGCCGCTACGCTGACCACCAACCCCTCAGGTGTGTACCGGACCACCGCACCTCATCCGCCTTACACCAAGCATGACGGACCAGGGGCGACCACGATGATGGAACATCTTCTTTCTGCGGTGATAAGTCCGGAAATGACTGCCGCTTCTTCGCCCTTCATTCCAGGACCGCCTCGCCCCATGCCTGCGGCCGCAGCAGCGATTCGAAATAGACGTCCTGCGTCGCCATGTCGCCGGCTTCGCGGCTGTGCCAGGGCAGCCGCAGGATGCTCTTGGTGCCTAGCGGGTCGCTGAGCACCACGGTGGCATCGAAGCGCAGACGCAGCCCAGGGCGGAAGGCGTGGGGCTCGCGGCGTTGGACGAACACCTCAACGGTATATCCGCTGCCATCGGGCTTGACCTTCGAGGCGGACAACTCATCTCCGATGGGCGTCACGCGTTTGAAGGTGATGGCGCCGTTGAGGGTCTTGTAGGTCGCCTCGCGGGTGTTGTGCGGCGGGCTCATGTCACGGGTGAGATGCGGCAGGAACTCGACGCCCACCGCCTTGCCACCCAGCGGTGCCACGGTGATGCGCATGTCCCCAGGAATGGGTGCGCTGCGTGGCGGTTCCCACGCGCCGAACTTCACATCCACCGAGGCGCCACCCTGGAAGGCGAGCTCGGCCGAGGCTGAACTGCGCCAGGGCGTGGTGGTGGTGACGTCGAAGGCGGCGTAGAGGCCCTCCGAATTCCACGCCAGGTAGACCTTGGCGAGCTCCTTGGTGCCATCCTTGATCGACACCGGCTTGGCATCCTTCCACTCGTTCAGGTCGCCATCGATCTTCATCTGGTTGCGCTCGACGCCGCGCGCGCGGATGACGTCGCTGCGCATCGCTTCCGAGCGCAGGCGTTCACCGATGCGGGTGGCGAGCTGGGCGCTGACCTCGACCTTGCCGCTTTGGCGCTTCAGCTGATCGAAGCCGGTGATGCGGTAGACCCGTACGCAATTGACGCTGCCGCCGTAGTAGAGCACCTCGCCGGTCTTGGCATCGGTGTGCAGCGCGCCGCCGAAGTTCTCACCACATTGTTCATAGGCCGACAGCGGGATCTCGCTGGTGACCACTGGCTGGTCGAACAGGCGTCCGACCCACAAACCGTCCTGGTCCCAGACGTGGGTCATGCCTTCCTCGACGTCGTTCATCAAGATGCAGCCGTGTGTCGAGCCGATGAAGCGCCAGAAGTATTTGCCCTCGCCAGGTTCGGCCTGGCTGCCGGCGGCATGCCGCCCGACGATCCACTGCCGCTTGCCGGTCTTGTCCCACTTCACCACGCGATTGACGCTGGCGCGCGGACTCCAGAAGCCGATGCCGTAACGCCGGCCGTGCAGGCCTTCGTTGTTGAACCCGGCGTAGACGTTGCCCGCCTCGTCACACCACGTGCTGTCGCTCCAGCCCGGATCGGGGGCGAATTCCTTGAGCTTGCTGAAATCGTAGACCGGGGTTCCGCTGGCAGTCCATTCCTGGACCGGCATCGCATAGATGGTGATCTTGTCGAGCTTGTCGGTCTGGTCGTGGAAGTAGTAGGTGAAATCGTCGCCGATGCTCCAGCCGCCGGCGTGCGCCTCGTAGGGACTCAGGAGCATCTCCTCGGCCGTCGGCATGCCGTCGCCATTGCGGTCGGACCACACCCACGAGCCTTGTTTGCCCTTGGTGACGTCGTTCAGCAGGGGATGCAGACAGCGACCGACGTCGATCTCGCGATCATGGCCCAGGCTAAAATCGGATGCGACCTGTCCCACCATGCGCTTCTTGGCCTCGTCGAATCGGAGCACCAGCGGCCCGCTGACGCCTTCGCGGCCGATGCCGCAGAAGTAGAGCACACCGTTGCGTCGCAACAGGCGCCAGATCGGGGCCGACTGGCCGAACCATTCGTGGATCACCGGCGCGTGGTAGGCTTCGAGCAGTTCCCAGGTCTTGCGTTGATAGTCGACCCTGGTCTTGAGGAAGGAGGTGTGGTGCGGCAGCCAGACGATCGAACGATCGGTGGGATCGGGCGTGCCGAACTGCGCATAGGACCAGCCGCCGCGCCATTCACGTTGCCACTTTCCGTTCTTGTCGAACTGCCCGGTGCGCCGCACCGTACCCTCCTCGGCGGTGACGAAGCCGCCCTCGGGAGTGGCGGCGATGTCGATCAGGCCATCGAAGTCCTGTTTCTGATAGGCGCCATCGACCCGGCCCTGAGGCGCGCCATAGGCCGCCAACGCGCGACCGTCACGGGCGAAGCGCTTGACCTGACGGCCACCGCTGGGGTCGTCCGCCGGGAAGAAGCGTTTCTTGTAGTAGCTCGACTGGCGCGACTCCAGGCGCACCAGCTTCTTGCCGAAGTAATGGTAACCGATCCAGGAGTGCAGCGCGGCGTTCTCCGCCACCAGGATGTCGCCGTTGGTGGGATCGACGCTCAGGCGATGGGCGCCATTCAAGCGCTCGCGCGGAATCACCAGCTGGGGTTGTTTGGCCGTGCGGCTGAGTCGGACCACCTGGTCGCGCGCGATCACCAGCAGGGAGCCATCGCTGCGGTCGACGGCGACGCCATAGGGTTCCTCGACGGTGGCGCGGTCGAGCTCCTTGCCATCGGCCGGATCGAGCCAACGCACCAGGTTCTGGCGTGCATAGCTGAGCACCACCTGGCCGCCCCCGGCGTCGAGATCGGTGATGTTGGAGCAGTCGTTGAACTCCGAGGCCTTGCGGTCGTCGTCGAAGCCGACATCCCAGGTGCCGAGGTGTTTGCCGCTCTTGGCCTCGATGCGGTAGAGCTTCTGGTTCAGTGGCAGCGCCCACAGGGTGCCGTTGTCGCTGGCCATGCTGGTCGGGCCGACCCAGGCGTCGATCCAGTGCGGGATCTCCCACAGCCGTTTGCCGTCGGCGCCCTGCTTGACCACCAGGGGCCCACCTTCACCGCAGCCGGTGGCGGCGTACACGCCATCGGCATCGACGGCGACCGCGTTCACCGGCCCGTGATTGCCCGGCCACCATTGCCAGGAGGGGTTGCCGTCGGTGCCGACGGTCAGCAGGTATTCCGCCTTGAGGCCCTGCGAGGTCAGCAGCTTCCAGGTGTAAGTGCCGGCGGGCACCGCCTGGCCCTGTTCGTCGAGTCCATCCCAGGCCACGGTGTCGCGGCCGGCCGGACGTGCCGCCGCGTGCAGCAGCTCACGCACCACCACGCCCTCGGCGTTGCAGACCAGCAGCGACACCGGGCCGGCCTGATCGAGCTGGTAGCTGATGGGAAAGCTGGCGGTCGCCGGCTTGCTCAGCTCAAGTGGTTTGGGTTTGTTCGCCTCGCCAGCGGGTAGGAGGGTGAAGGCCACCACCGCACCAAGGGCAGCAGCGAGGAATCCATGGAGATAACGCATGCACGATCCTTCCGGCCTCCGGCAGCACGTCTACCGATTGGCCGGGCACCGTATGACCAGTGTGGAGAGCGCAGCCGGACAGCTCGGGTCACTTCATGAGAACGGTGAAGCGATAGGTCAGCGCGCAATGACGAACGCGTGGTCGCCATCCTCACTCATGTCCGAAACGAGCCGTCTCTTCAGGCCGGGATCAGACTTGGCGCGATCAGCAGCTCCTCCGCCGGCGCCAGTGGATGCGCGATGCGCCAGCACAGGCGCTCGACCGCGCGGTGGCCGATGTGCCGGGCATGGATGTCGATCACCAGGGGGGCGGGGTGGAGTCCGTTGAGGAACGCACGCTCGTTGTTGCAGGTGATGATGGCGACGTCGCGCCCGACCACGAGTCCACGGCGGTGGAGGTAACGGTAGACGCTGGGCGCATAGGCATCCATGCCGAGGAACAACGCGGTCGGCTTCGGCGTCGCCGCGAACATCTGATCGAGGCGGTCAGCCAACACCGTCTCATCGATACGGTTGCGCAAGGAATCGTAGAGACCGTCCTGGCTGAGCGCGGGCATGCTGCCGCCGACCGCCTCCAGCGCCGCACGCAGCACCAGACCACGCTGCCGTCCGTCGTTGAGGTGCGGATCGCTGTGGCGCAGGTCCCAGCCGAGGAACCCGCACACGCGGTGACCATCGGCGTGCAGGGCTCGAGCGGCCAGCAGGCCGATACGGCGGTGGTTCGGTGCCACGTGGTCGCCGCTGAAGCGCCTGGGCGAACCCATCACCCATACCGCCGGCAGTGCGCGCCATTCCGGCGACGGTTCGTCCAGCGGCTCAGCTCCGAACCACAGCACCCCGCTGGGCGGTTGTTGGCGCATGACCTGCGTCAACCCGGTGTAGCTCGGCACGTGGCGCACCACCAGATCGCAACCCTGCTCGGCGAGGGCGGCCTGGATGCCATACACCACGGCGGCGTATACCGGTGAGCGCTCGGTCATCCAGGCGAGGTCGTAGTCGCCCAGCAGAACCAAGGCGATGCGCGGGGGCGCCGTGACCGCCCGTCGTCGACCGCGGCGATTCTCCGGTGCGGGCGGTTGGTAGGCGAGGTCGGCCATCGCCTGGCGCACCGCCGCGATGTTCGCCGGCAGGACCGCCGAATGGCCATTGATCACGCGCGAGACCGTGCCGACGCTGACCTGCGCCCGGCGGGCAACCGCGATGATGCTGGTGGTGACCGTGCGGGGCGCCTTGGACTTGCTCATAAGGGCCACGGTGAAAAGAATGAAATGAAAGCAACGCCCACCTCTTATTTCACAACAAGGGCACCATCGAGCGGTACCTCATCAGCAATGAATATTATGAAAACAAGTGCTCGACGGGTGATGATGCGGGTTGGCGGGAGTCTCCTCATGCTGATCTGCGTGCTGATCCCGGCGGCCGATTCCGGCACCCAACCGGGCGCCGGGATCTCCTTCGCCGAGCGCAACGCCCCACCGGCGGTGACGGTGGCGGCGCGCGCGTTGCTCGACCTCACCCTGCTCGGCGAATGGAACGAACGCGACTTCCGCCGTCCCGGGCGCTGGGAACAGCATCGGGTAGTGCGCACGCTGATGGACGCCGGCGATCTCCCTGGCGCCCTTGAGGGCTTCAAACGCGCCTACCTCGACAAGCTGCGCGCGCTCGACGACTACGGCCTGGCGGTGACGCGCTTCGATGCGTATTCGGGTGGACCGAGCGATTGGAAATGGCTGCGCCCGCTGATCTCAGCGGGCAATCGCAGCGAGCTGCTGACGCGGGCGCAGGAGCTGATGACCGGCACCATGACCGTGGGCGGCAAGGCGCTCATCATCGGCGAACCTGGAACGATCTCCTGGGCCGCGTTGACCGGTGAAGCCCAGGCGCGCAAGGACTGGAATGCCTGGCCCTGGCACGTCGACAGTTTTTCACCACTGCTGGCAGCCTGGCTGATCACCGGAGAGGATCCGTATCTGGAACGCTGGGCGGCCTACGCCGACGACTGGGCGTTGAACCAGCATGCCGGCCTGGGCTCGTTGGCGATGGCCGACATTCCCGATCAATGGGCCGGCGGCGCGGAGACGGCGGTGACCTTCCTGCGCTACCTCACGGCGGTGGCGCGGGTGCCGCGGGGCGCGGAACGCCTGCCCGCGGCGACCTTCGCGCGGGTGTTCACCCGTCTGCTGGTCGAGCAGGTGCCGGCGACGGTGCTGTACCACCGGGCCAATCCGCAGAACTGGAACGACCTCAGCGCCGCGACCCTGCTCGACCTCGGGCTGGTGCTCGACGAATTCCGCTGTGCGCCTTGGCTGGTGCGCGCCGGCTTGCGTCAGTTCGAGCTGATCACCCCGACCCGGCACCTGCCGGATGGCGTCGATACCGATTCCACCGTGGGCTATGGCACCGCCTACCTGCATGGCGCGCTGCCGATCCTCGAACGGCTGAAGTTCCGCGCCCATCGCCTGGCGGATTGGCAGCTGGCGTCGTGGGAGAAACGCGACCTGCGCGAGCGCTTCGACCTCATCGCCTTTGAACGCCGCGTGCGCGAGGAGATGCACCGTCGCAGCCGGTTCCAGACCGCGCACCTGACCGCCAGCGGCGAATGGCCGATCGGCGGCACGCGCACCGACCACCGCGATCGTGCGCGTGAGACCGCTCGCGACCTCCAGACCTACGTGCCCGAACTGCTCGCCGATGCGGACATCGCGGCGATCATCGCCCGCGCCAGCGGTCAAGGTGGTCAGCCGCCGTCGTTCACCTCGGAACGTTTCCCCTATGCCGGCCACGCCTACCTGCGCGCCGGGTGGGAACGCGATGATCCCTACCTCTACTTCTTCTGTTCACCGCGCCCGACGGTGGGAGCGCTGAGCTGGCGCAACAACAACGCCGTCGGCTTCTCCGCCTACGGCCAGGACCTCCTCGAGACCGGCGAGAACGGCACCTATGACCAACCGCACTCACCGCTGCGGGTCGATGGCCAGGAACAGTTCTTCCACGCCGGCATCCCGACCTGGGGCCATCGTGGTCCGCTGCTGACCGCGTGGCATGAACCCGCGCCGTGGCGTTGGCACGCCTCGTCAGCCTTCGATGTCGCCGAGGGGGTCTATGCCGGCACCTTCGGCAAGGGCGCGCCGATCACCGGCGTCAGCCACCAGCGCCTGGTCCACGCGGTACGTGGCGGTGGCCTGTGGATCATCACCGATCGCCTGCGGGCCACCGCCGTCCACGACTACACCCTCGACTGGCGATTCGGCATCCTCCCAGGGAAGGAGCCGACCGATTTCCTGCCCGAGCACATCGCCGTGCAGGCGGAGGAGGCCCGCATCACCACCGCGCGTCCGCTGGGTTCCAACCTCACGCTACGTTCCTTCCCTTCGACCGCCTTGTCCTTCGTCACGTCGCAGGACCGCACCCCGGAAAAGAATGGCTACCGTCTGCACGATTTCCTCAAGGTCAGCGCCACGTGGCGCAGCGAGCGGCCGAGCGCGGTAGTGAGCGCACTCCTGCCCAGGCGCGGGGCGGCGCCGGAGACGCGGACGCTGGAACCCCTGGCGGTCGCTGGCGCGATCGGCTTTCGCGCTGGACTCGCCGATGGCCTGCGGGTGGTGTATCTCGCGGCGGTCGATGGCAGCGCCAAGCTGGTCGGCGATCAGGTGACGGCCCAGGCCGAAGCATTGCTCGTGGCCACCACGGCGGGCGGCGACACCCGCCTGGTCGTGCTGGGGTGCAGTACCCTGAGCGTGGCCGGCAAGGTGGTGGTGCTGACCAGCCGGGATGCGGAGGTGGCCATCAGCAGAGGCGCCATCACCATCACGCCCGTCCTCACGCCGCTCGCCCCGGTGGTGATCGCGCCCGC
>JANPIY010000302.1:0-14283 GCA_031425255.1 Planctomycetota bacterium | reverse complement strand
CTTCGGCCTGGGTCGATGCCCATGCGCCGGCGCTGCTGGCCTATGCCCGCACGCGGGTACGTGATGGGCAGACCGCCGAGGACCTGGTGCAGGACACCTTCCTCGCCGCCTTGCAGGCGGCGAATTTCCGCGGCGACGCCGCCGAGCGGACGTGGCTGACCAGTATCCTGCGCAACAAGATCTGCGACCACTTCCGCCGCCTCGCCCGCGAGCGCAGCCAGCCGCACGGCGATGCCGAGGATGTCGTCGAGCAGCAGATCTTCAGCGCCTTCATGGGTGGGTGGAGCAAGGAGCCGGCGCGCTGGTCGGTGGATGACGAGACGCTGATCGCCAACCGCGAGTTCTGGGAGGTCTTCCACGAATGCCTGCGTGGACTGCCCTCGCGCCAGTCCGCGGCTTTCATCTTGCGCATGATGGAGGAGGTCGAGGCCGAGAAGGTCTGTCAGGACCTGGAGATCACGGCGACCAACCTGTGGGTCATGTTGCATCGGGCTCGCTGCCGTCTACGCGCCTGCCTCGAACAGCGGTGGTTCACGCCATGAAGATGTTCACCTCGTGCCGGGAAGCCGCCCGCAACGTCGCCGAGGCGTTGGAGCACCAACTGCCATGGCATCGCCGTTTCGCGCTGGTCTTCCATCTGGTGATCTGCTCGGCCTGCCGTCGCTACCGGCATCAGGTCATCGGGCTCAACCGCCTGGTCCGCCGTTACGTCCGCGAGTCCAGCCAACCGGTGGTCGAGCTCGATGCGCAGACCCGCCAGCGTTTCGTCGAGCACCTCCGGCGGGCCACCATCACGCCGGCGGCTGGGACGTCGGCAATGGACGGGCGGACCGCCCAGGGAGACGCCTCGCGGGCGGATGAGACCTCGGTGTAAGGTTGGCGCGCCGCCGGCGACCAATGAGCGATGCCCGACCGGGTGTCATCTCATAAACCACCACCCTTCAGGGAGAGTCCCATCATGCGTACGTCCATCAATCATCTCGCCATCGCCGCTGCCGTCACCGGCCTCTTCGCCGGTTCGGGGGCTACGCAGATCCAGGCCAACGAACCCGGCCGCTATGCCCACACCCAGGACTACGCCGGCGACAAGAACGCCTGCAAGGGCATGAATGCGTGCAAGGGCAAGGGTGGCTGTAAAACCGACGCCAATGCCTGCAAAGGCATGAATGCGTGCAAGGGCAAGGGCGGCTGCGCCACCAGCAAGAACGACTGCAAGGGCAAGAACGACTGCAAGGGCCTCGGCGGATGCAAGACCGACGCCAATGCCTGCAAAGGCAAGAACGACTGCAAGGGCAAGGGCGGCTGCAAAGTCGGCGGTTAACATGCCTTCTCGGCCTTACGGCCGAGAGCCCGCTGCGCGGGCATCCGGCTGCGCCGGATAGGCATGTGTGTCGGGGGCGCTTGCCCCCCGACAACGCGCCTCCGGCGCTGCCCCCCGGAAATTTGCAGGTGACGGTTTCCATGGTTACCGTGCTGACGGTTTCCTGGGTTGCTGCACCGAGGGTTTCTTTCTGACGAATCACGACCCACCGTCGCCGTGTGCGGCGGCGGTGGGTCTTCTCCACTCAGGGATGGAACATGATCGCAGCCAACAGACAGCGCCTGGGATTGCCCGATCTCGGCATCGGCGTCGGGTTGCGGACCCAGCATTATCGCGAAGTCCTGGATGGACAGCCGCGGGTGGGGTTCTTCGAGATCATCTCTGACAATTACATGGAAACCGCGGGACGTCCGCTGGAGTTCCTCGACCGTATCGCCGAACGCCATCCCATCGTCATGCATGGCGTCTCGCTCTCGATCGGTTCCACCGCCCCCCTCGATCGCGCCTACGTGCGCAAGCTGAAGACCCTGCGTGACCGCATCGGCGCGCGCTGGGTCAGCGATCACCTCTGCTGGACCGGCCTGGCCGGACGTAATACCCACGACCTGCTGCCGCTGCCCTACACCAAGGCCACGCTGCGTCATGTGTGCGAACGCATCCGCCGCGTGCAGGACATGCTGGAAGCGCCGCTCATCATCGAGAATCCCTCGACCTACATCGGCTTCGCCGACTCCACCATGAGCGAGTGGCAGTTCATCGCCGAAATGTGCGCGCACAGCGGCTGCGGCCTGCTGCTGGATGTGAACAACATCTTCGTGTCGGCACGCAACCATGGCTTCGCTCCCGACGACTACCTCGCCGGAATCCCCTGGGAACGCGTGGTGCAATTCCATGTCGCCGGCCATAGCGATGAAGGCACCCACATCGTCGATACCCATGACGGCCCGGTCATCGATCCGGTGTGGGCCCTGCTGGCGAAGGCCTGGCCGCGTGCTGGTGGCGCGTCGGTGTTGTTGGAATGGGACGCCCGCATCCCGTCCTTTGCAGAAGTCGAAACCGAGGCCCTGCGTGCCCATGAGGTGTTGCCGCAGACCAGGACCCCGCGTGCTCGCCCGCGTGCCCACCCCCGCGCCCGCGCCCGGGTCGGTGGTGCCGCATGAGTACGATCCTTGCGCAGCGCCAACGCTGGCTCTATGAGGCCATCGTCGCCGACCGGGCCCCGACGCCGCAGGGCGTGCTCGGCGGAGCGGCGGTACCGGCCGAACTTGGCCTGGCGGTTTATCGTCATGCCTACCGCGCGCGGCTGCGCGATTGCCTGGAGGATGATTTCACCGCCGTCGCGCACGTGGTGGGTGCAACCGCCTTCGCACGCTTGGCGGACGCCTTCATCACCGCCCATCCCCCCGGCGATGCGACCCTCAATGCCTATGGCCGTTTCTTCGCGCCCTGGTTGGAGTCCACCCGCATCGCCGGCCGCGCACGGTTGGTGGAGCTCGCGCGCCTGGAATGGGCGCTGGTCGAAGCATTGCACGCACCGCTGGCGCCCGCGCTTGACGACGCCGATCTGAAGGGCGTCGCCCCCGATGCCTGGGGCGGCATCCGCCTGCGGGTGGCACCGGCCCTGCGCCTGCTGCCCTGCCGCTATGCCACCAATGCGCTTTACGAGGCCTTCCGCCGTAAGCGTCCCCTGCCGGGGGCGCAGCGCCTGAGCAATGGCGTGGTGATCATTCGCCAGCGCGAGGGTCTGCAGCGTTTCGCTCTCGATGCGGTGGAGACCCGTGTGCTCGGCCGACTGGCGGCCAACGCCACCCTGGCAGAAACACTCGGTGACCTGTCCGCCGCCCACACACTCATTATTCAACAAGCCTTCACCCGCTGGGTGGCGCAAGGTTTCTTCACCGCCCTCGGCTGACCCCTCCTCCGTCTTCCACCCTTTCGCCCGGACTCATCCGCCGGCCCTGGAGCCGTCATGTCGCTCATCCACGCTCTCATCGCGCGCTACGACCAGGGCGTCACCCTCCTGCTGAAGTTGGAGAGCCTGCCCCTATTGCTGGCCCGCATGAGCATCGGCTGGGTGATGGCCGAATCAGGCCTGGGGAAGGTCAGCGACTTTCCCCAGGCCGTCGAGAATTTCCGCGGTCTCGGCATTCCCGCACCGGAGCTCCAGGCGCCGCTGGCCGGCATCAGCGAACTGGTGTTCGGACTCATCCTCCTGGTGGGCCTGTTCACCCGCATCGCCAGCATTCCGCTGATGGTGATCATGGCGGTCGCGATCATGACCGTCAAAAAGGCGGACATCACGGTGGTCAGCGATCTGTTGTTCTTCGGCGAAACCCTTTTCATCGTCCTGCTGCTGGTGCTGCTGGTGCGTGGCGGTGGGGTGTTCTCACTCGATCGGTTGCTGGTGTGGAAACGCTCACGCTACGCGATGTGCAGCACCTGATTTTTGCTGCGCGTCCAGTGGTGACCTGAGGAGCGCCAACGCAGCGTATCCGGCGGGTGGACTGCCCGAGCCAATTTCAGCGACCTGCTGCTGGCGCTGATGAGTCAGCGCGGGAACGCCGCTGGAAACCTTCGGCAACGGCCGGCGTCCGTTGCCGGGAATCGCCTGAACATCGCTCGCACGTTCAGCAGGGAATCACCTACGTAGTCGGGCAAACTCCCCACCCGCTGATCCGCCGGCGGTGGAGAGCCTGCATGTTCCATTCCCGGCCCGGAAAGCACGCTCCGTGACCAGTTCATGAGGCCCACCGAAACGGTTGGGTATCGCCATTATGGGAGAATCATCATGCCTGAACTCCGTCGTCGCGAGATGATAGCCCTGGGAGCGCGTGGGTTCCTCACCCTTGGCGCACTGCTGCCTTTTCTCGGCTGCTCGCCGCGGGCGTCGACCGCGGTGGGCATGACGCCGCTCGACTGGCAACAGTTCATCGACCAGGTGGGTGCGCTGGGTGAGATCCAGGCCGGCCCCGGGTGGAACGAGGCCGCCCAGGTCGATCAGGTCCGTGCGCTGCTCATGCGCCTCGCCTTGGACGATCAGCACCTGCGCGCCGCTACGGCGCGCTATGTCGACGCGCATCGGAATTTTCCGGAAATCACCGAACTGCACCGCCAACGGACCTTCCAGGTGTCTTTGCTGGAGTTCGCCCCCGGCGAACGCATCCCGCTGCATGACCATCCGGATATGAGCGGTTGCATGCGCTGCAGCGAGGGCCGGGTGGTGGTGCGCAACTTCACGCTCATCCAGCGGCCCGCTCCGCAGGATCGGGTCCTGCTACGCCAGGAATCCGTCATCCCCCTGGTTCCTGGAATGGCGGGCACCTTGACCAGCACCACCGGCAACATCCACGATCTGGTCGCCGAGTCCTTCACCCGTCTGATCGACGTCTTCACCCCACCCTACGATGGCGAGCGCATCCGTCGCTCCCGCTGGTTCAAACTCGATCCCGGGCCCGGAGCCGATGGGCTTTTCACCGCCTCGGTGCGGGCGTGAGCACCGGCGTGCGATGGCTGTAAACTTTACACTCCGCACCAAGCACTTCGCACGCCTCCCTTTGGTATGACCGGAAGTGATATGACCGGAAGAAGGCACGGAGCGAGGTGTCTCCGGTGCGCGCTGCGTCGGACCCGGAGGTGCGAACGGCCAAAAAAAACCCGGCTTGCGCCGGGGTTTCTCATCTGGTGCACGGACGGGGACTCGAACCCCGACGAGTTTTACCTCGCTAGCACCTCAAGCTAGTGCGTCTGCCAATTCCGCCACCCATGCACATGGGAGGGCGAAACATAGAAGGCCGACCCGGTGCGTCAATGGCGTTGGTCGGTGGGTTATTTCCGCGTCGGCAGGATGGCGCCCAGACGCGTCGCACCCGCGGGAATGGCGGCTTGCAGACGATCGGGTTCGGTGGCGGCACCCCCGCGCTCGGCGTAGGCATTGATGATCTGGGAGAGGAAGCGCCCTGGGCACTCGGTGCCCTTGAACTTGTTGTGGCCGTAGACCGAGGCGCGGTTGATGCCGTACTGCAGGCACAGGCGGTCGAGCGTGTTGAGCAGGGCGGTGCGCTGCGCCGGCGAGACCCGGGTGATCTCGAAGTTGCCCATCAGGCAGATGCCGATGTTGAGACGGTTGTCCGCCGGATTGCCGGCGTGGGCCCCCTGATACCTGAGTGGCCGGCCTTCGAAGACCTTGCCGCCCGGATCGATGATGAAGTGGTATCCGATGCAGGCCCAGGGCTCGGGATGGTTGATGCCCCGGATGTGATTGAGATCCACCTGACGCAGCCAGGCGAGACTGTTGGCGTTCTGATCATCCTTGTCACCACTGTGGTGGACGGTGACCCGGTTCGGGGTGCCGCCCATCGGGGTCGTGCGGCTCACCACCACCGGCTGCTGGGTCCAGGACGACCGCGGCTGGTACCAGGATTCTTCGATCCTGGGCGCGACCGGCTTCTCCACCACCGCTACCGGCACCGGCGCCTCCGTGACCGGCAAGCGACCACCCGGAACCGTCAGCACGGTTCCGGGTCGCAGATTGCGATCGCGGATGCGGTTGGCGTCCACCAGCGTCGCCACCGACACGCCGTACCGAGCAGCGATCGACGACAACGAATCGCCGGTCTGCACGGTGTGGTGGAGGATCGACGTCGGATGCAACGGAGCCGTGGTGCTCCCCTCGCCGCGCATCTGACACCCGGTCTGCGCCAGAGCGGCAAGCAGACCGAGCCAGAGAGCGAAGGAACGCAGCGACAACATCATGGGAGACCTCGCGGAATCAGCGGCGACGACGACCGAGACGGATGCCTCCGACGAGAGGCTTGAGGATGCGCGGCTGACCGACCGGCATGTCGGCGATGGTGCGCTTGACCTCGGGCTCGGGCGGCGTCGCTTCGAATCCCTCGATCTTCTCCTCTTCCAGCAGGAGACCGATGTGCTTCTCGATCTCGAGGAGGAATTGGCCATCCTCGGGGGTGATGAAGGTGCGCGCGATGCCCTTGGCACCATTGCGGGCGGTACGGCCGATGCGGTGGACGTACTCCTCCGGCATCTCCGGGATGTCGTAGTTGACCACGTGCGAGACCGTCGGGATGTCGAGTCCCCGCGCCGCCACGTTGGTGGCGATCAGGCTCTGGATCTCGCCGGCGCGGAACTGCGCCAGGATCCGTTCACGCTTGGTCTGCGGCAGATCGCCATGGATGGCGCCGGCCGACATGTTCTTGCGCTTGAGGACCTCGGCCACGCGGTCGGTCTGGTGCTTGGTGCGGCAGAAGACCACCAGCTGGGGTGGGTTCTGGGTCTCGATGAAGTGCGCCAGCAGGGTGTTCTTCCGCTCACGCGATACCGCGATGTATTTCTGATCGACCTGCTCGACCGTGATCACCTTGGGCGTGATGCGGATCTGCTGGGGATCCTTCATGTGCTTCTGCGCCATCTCCTTCACCGGTTCAGGGAAGGTGGCGGAGAACAGCAAGATCTGCCGCGACGGCGGCGTGTGGCCGATGATGTAGTTCACATCCGGCCAGAAGCCGATGTCGAGCATCTGGTCGGCCTCGTCCAGCACCGCCATCGCCAGACCGGAGAGGTCGAGCGTGCGGCGTTTCATGTGGTCGATGATGCGGCCGGGCGTGCCGATGATGACGTGCGGATAGTTCTCGAGCGAGCGGATCTGATCATCCATCGGCGTGCCGCCGTAGATCACCACCGCGCGTGCGCCGCTGGCGCCGGCCATGCGGGTGAACTCATTGAAGACCTGGCGCGCGAGTTCGCGCGTCGGGCACAGCACCAGGGCCACCGGCTTGCGCTCGGGACTCTCGACCGCATAGAGCTTCTGCAGGATCGGCAGCACGAAGGCCGCGGTCTTGCCGGTACCGGTCTGGGCCTGGCCCAGGACGTCTTTGCCGGTGAGCACGACGGGGATCGCCTCGGTCTGGATCGGCGTGGGTTCGTTGTAATTGATCGCCGCGAGATCGGCGAGGATCTGGTCGTTGAGGCCCAGCGGTGCGAAACCAGCCGACTTGGGCTTGGCGTCGAGCTCAGCGGGAACCTGCGGCGCCAAGGGCAGGCGTGGGGCCTCGCCCACCGGTTCGGTGCCGTGTCTGCTGAACGGCGTGCGGCCCTGCTCGGGTTCGCGCGCCGGACGGTCGGTGCGCTCAGGACGTGGGCCGCGATCACCGCGATCACCGCGATCGGGACGCGGACCACGCTCGCCGCGGTCACCACGTTCAGGACGTGGACCACGTTCCTGGGCGACGGGGGCCTCGGTGGCGATGTCGCTGGGGGCGGCGACGGTGTCCTCGACCACCGGTGCGGCATCGCCTACGGCGGCGGGCGCCGACGGTACCGGACGGGCGACCGGCGCCGCTGGGCGCGGTTCCGGCCGTGGCGCCGCGGGCTGTGGGGCGAACGGCGTGAGATCGCGTCGCTCACCGGCGGACACCCGCACTTGCGCTTTGCGCAGCGGGAAGAGGTCACCGCGATCGCCACGCAGGGCGAAGCCCGGAGCCTCGACCACCGCGATGTGATCGTGCGGGATGCCGTCGGCCACGACGGTACCGACGACCTGATGGAAATCGCCATGCGGCTGGCCCTGGGCCGGGGTCG
The DNA here is from genome assembly GCA_031425255.1 of Planctomycetota bacterium. Lineage (GTDB taxonomy): Bacteria > Planctomycetota > UBA11346 > UBA11346 > UBA11346 > BOG-1363. The sequence continues at coordinate 6,368 of JANPIY010000302.1, read as the reverse complement.
GCACCACGCCGATCTCCGCCAGCAGCTCGCTCAGACGCGCCTGCGCCCAGCTCGGAGTGGTCGGGTCGCACAGTTCGAGAATGCCCTTGGAGAACGAGCACAGCCGATCCAGCACGCTGGTCATCTGCCGCTGCGGTCCGTCGATGCGCGGGCGGGGTGCACGCGAGTCGTTGCCGTTGGGCGCCGATGAACGGCCCTGCTGGTCGCGCGACTGGTCGTCACGGCGCGGTTCGCGGCCGGGCTGCTGATCGTCGCGCGGCGGACGGCCATCGCGTGGCTGATCATCGCGCGGCTGCTGCTCATCACGTGGCGGACGTGGTTCGCGACCCTGCTGCTCTTCACGCGGCGGACGCGGTTCGCGGCCCTGCTGCTCTTCGCGCGGCGGACGTGGTTCGCGGCCCTGCTGCTGATCGCGCGGCGGACGACCGCCATCGCGACCCTGCTGATCACGCGCGGGCGCCGGGGGGCGGCCGAGGTCGGGAGAATCCACTCCAACCTGGACCGCGGCAACCTGCCCGGCAGCGTCGGCGGCTTCATCGCCCGGCTGATCGCCCTCATCGCCCGGTTCGTCGCCTTCGGCAGATTCCTGACCGTTCGCGCCATCCTGGCCGGGTGCCACGGGATTGCCGTCGGCGTCGCGACGACCACGGCCGCGACGACGACGACGACGACGACGACGGGGGCCACCCGGCTCGCCTTCGCCAAGCGGTTCGTCGCCGGCAGCGGGTGCACCGTCGTCGCCGGCTTCGTTGTTGGCCAGGTCGGCCACGGCGGCGGCATCGAGCACTTCCGGCTCGGAAGATGCGCTTCCGGGTCCTGCGGCGTTCAATTCGCCGGCGGAGATCTCTTCCGGTTCATCGTTCGCTCGCTTCGCGGTGGGCGCGCTGGCCGGGATGGCGGCGGCGACCGCGCTCTCACCGGCTGCGGTCGCGGCGCTGGCCACCGCCAAGCGGCCCGTCAACACCCCTTGCAGGGCCTGGATGAGATCGTCCTTCCCCAGCCGGCTGCGGTTCTGGATCTGATGTTCGCCGGCGAGCTGTCTGAGGTCTTTGATGCTGAGTGCGGTGAGATCCGGTTGATCCGACATGGTTCCAATAGTCCTGCGCAAAGGCTGCGCGTTGCCGCCGTGGTGGCGGGATGATTGGCCTGGGAGGCCCTTGGTGATGGCCCGTCGCGGGCCTGGGCGCGCCGGTGACATCACCGGTACTGCCGACCTCATCGCGGGGCTCGCAACCGCGAACCTGCCTGGCGATGAGGATGCGGCATTAGAGTGGGCGAATGTCCAACCGCAAGTCCGCTGACGCTGCGAGAAGCAGGTCCTTGCCCCATTCGGAGTTACCCGGCCTGCACCAACACCGGGAGCGCGGATGGCATGGACCGGGCGGAATCAGTTGGGCGCTGACCGCAGGACGCGATCACGTTCCTTGAGCAGGGCGGCGGAGCCCTCGGCGAAAACCAGTTCGAGATCGGTGGCGGCACTGGCCAGGGTCTGCTCGTCGCCCATGCGTGCGATCTGTTCGAAGACATCGAGCGCCTTGGCCAGGCGCATCAGCCCGATGGTCAGGGCCGCCCCCTTCATGCCATGGGCGCGCTCGGCCAAGCCTTCGCGGCGCGCCGACACCCCGTCGAAGACGATGCTGGCGATGGTGTCGGTCGCTTCACGCAGGTAGGTGTCGACGATCTGGAGGAAGCCCACGGAGTCGCGGTCGAGTGAGCGCAGCGTGGCGATCACCTGCGCATCGAGCAGCGTCGAACTGGAATCCTCGGGCTCCTTGGGGGCGGTGACCGGCAGCCCCGCGCTGGGGCGCAGGAAACGCGACAACTCGGCGGCGAGATGGTCAAGACGGATGGGTTTGGCGAGGAAGCCATCCATGCCGACCTGGCGGCATCGTTCGCGATCCGCCGGCAGCACGGCAGCAGACAGGGCCACCACCGGGAGGTGGGACCGCGAGCCTTCGTGCAGGCGGAGTTCCGCGGTGGTCGCATGACCATCGAGCTCTGGCATCTGGCAGTCCATCAGGACCAGGTCGATGCCGCCAATCGCAATGCGGGTCAAGGCGCTGCGGCCATTGGACGCCTCCTCGACCTCCAGGCCGAGGCGCTTGAGCATCGCCGCCGCCACCTGGCGGTTCACCTCGCGGTCATCGACCACCAGCACCCGTCCCTGGAAGCAGGGGACCTGCATGCTGGGCTGGCCGCGTTGCACCGTGGTCGTCGGACGGCTGGTGGCGGGCAGGGCGAGGGTGAAGGCGAAGGCGGTGCCACGCCCTGGGGCGCTCTCCACCGTGATGGTGCCACCCATCAGCTTCACCAGCCGTTGACTGATCGATAATCCGAGACCGGTGCCGCCGAAACGCCGGCTGATCGAGCTGTCGCCCTGGGTGTACGGGCGGAACAACCGGTTGCGGGTCGCCTCGTCCATGCCCACGCCGGTGTCGACCACGCTGAGCGTCAGCGCACCTCCCGGATGGGTGGCACGAAGTCCGACCGTCACGCCGCCGGTGCTGGTGAACTTGATGGCGTTCGAGATCAGGTTGATCAGGACCTGACGCAGACGCGTGACATCACCGATCACCCGTTCGCTGACCGGACCCTCGATGGCCAGTTCCATGCGCAGGCCCTTGGCATTGGCCCCCTCGCGCATCAGCGATAGCACCTCCTCCACCAGTTCCTTGGGCGAGAACGGCGCCTCCTCCAGCGTCATGCGGCCGGCATCGATCTTGGAATGATCGAGGATGTCGTTGATCATCGACAGGAGGTGTTCGCCGCTGGCGCGGATGGTCGCCAGGTGGCGGCGCTGCTCCTCGTCCGGATCACCGGCCATCAGGACATCGGCTAAACCGATGACGGCGTTCAACGGAGTGCGGATCTCGTGGGTCATCACCGCGAGGAACTCGTCCTTGGCGCGGTTGGCGCGCTCGGCCTCGTAACGTTCCGCTTTCGAGACCTTGGCGTTTTCATCGGCCAGCAGACGGGCCCGGCGCAAGGAGGCGGTCGAGCGGGCGACCACCACGCCGACCAGCGAGGAACACACCAGCGCCAGCAGCATGCCCAGGCCGAGCGCTGAACGCATGCCGCCCAGGCGCTGTTCGAAGGTCGCCAATTCGATGTCGACGCCGACCGCGCCGACGGTGTGGCCCAGATCATCGTGGAATGGGGCATAGCCGCTGATGGTCATGCCCCAGGGATCCGCCACCGGCTCCGCATCGGTCGCCGCCGGGCCGCCTTCGAGCACTCCGCGCAGGACCGGATTCTCCTCGTCGTAACGGTCCATCAGGAAGGAATGGTCCTCCTTGCCGTCGTGATCGGCATCGCCCTTGGGCGTGGCATCGAGCACGAAGTACATCACGTCATCCTTGAGGATGAAGGTGTAGAGGAAACGGATGGAGGGAGCGGAGCGGAGGATCTTGCGCAGCGGGGTGACCGCTTCGCGGTAGAGCGGGCCGTCCTCCTGGCTGGGATCCGTCAGTTGGCGATGCAGGCTGCTATCAACCGCCGAGGCGGCGATGACCGCCGTGCGCCGCAGGTCGCTGCGGACCTCCTCGACCAGGGCGTCGCTGGCGCGCAGATAGAGGGCGCCACCGCTGAGCACTGCGGTACCGAACACCACCATCGCCGCTGCGATGCCGAGGAAGCGCGGTTGGGCAGGATGGGCGGTCGACCACAAGGAGGCCATGGCATGGTGCTTCTTTGGCGGGGCAGCATGACCGGTGCGGCGACTTTGGCGAGTACAAGTCCACCATGGCATGGTCCCGCGGGAGCGGCGGCGCTAGCGCAGGTTCGGACGCAGTGCCGTGGCACGCTCCAATTTGAAGGCGATATGGTGCAGAAAAGGCGGCGCCGTGAAGACCAGCGCGCCGCCGGGATGCACCAGCTCATGCACGCCGATCGGCATACCGTGGTTGGCATCCCACCATTCGATCCGACAAGGACCCGGCGCGACCTGCGAACCGATGCGCACCAGGATGTCGCGGTGGAGCTCGCGGTCGCCGCCCTCGCCGGTCCAGGGATGGTTGACGACATACCCCAGCATGCGACCCGGACGCACCCAAGCGCGTACCCACCACGGGCCACGTTCGCCGGTGGCGCTGAGCACCGCCGCGCGGGCGTCGCTGCCGCGCAGATCTTCGCTGGCGAGAAAACGCGCGATCGCGCCGAAGGGCTGCCACTGGTCGTTCTGATCGATCCATTCGAACCACCACATGAAGGGCATGCCGGCGTTGCCCGCCATCGCCGCCGCCCACGGCGCGGACGCCAGCTCGGCGGCCAGCAGCGCGGTGCTGGTGCCTCCCGAGCTGCCGCCGAACTCGGTCACCAGCAGCGGTTTCTTGAAACGCGCGAGGCCGCGGCGGGGATCCTCCATGCCGTTCCAGAGCAGGTCGATGAGGGTCGCACCGCTGTAGGTCGACTGCCCGCCGTGATAAGCATCGATGCAGAGATAGTCGATCCCAGGAAGAGCGCAGACCTCCGGATCGGGTTTACGGTAATCCCCCGACCAGTGGGTGGTGACCGGGTGGCCATAGGCATCGATGGCATGCAGGTGCGCCGCCGCGGTCTCGTGCCAACGCACCAGGGTGGCGAGCCGTTCAGCCGGCGTCACCGCCGAAGCCAGCCCGCGGTTCTCGCGCAGCCCACGCCGCTGGCTGTCGCCCACCGCAGTGAGATTGACCTCCGACCAGAGCTTCCAGCCGAGGATCGCCGGATGATCGCCATAACGCGCCACCAGGTAGCGGCGCAGCTGCGCCTGGCCGGCCAGCGCGCGGGGATCGGTGAACAGGTGATAGGGTTCGCTCAGCGGCCCGCCGTTGTCGCGGTTCCACGGATGATCCTTCCACTCGCGATCGGCATTGGGCGACGCTTGGCCGTGGTTGTTGATCACCAGGTTGACGTGGATGCCGTTGGCCTGCGCCGCGTCGAGCACGGCGTCGAGCTGGGCGGCATGCCCCTGATGGTAACGGCCCATGCCGGCATACCCGGGCCACTCGGCATTCCATTCGAGCGCCAGGTTCCAGCTCGCCATCCAGATCTCGGTAGCGTTGCCACCGGCGGCGGCGAGGCGGCGGAAGCGGTCGGCGTAGGCTAGGGTGCCGCGTTCAGGCGTCAGCACCGTCCCCAGGCGATCACGGCTGCGCACATCGAAGGTTGAATGCAGATTCATGCCGATGGGCCAGAACCAGCGTCCGGCGCGGCTGAAGAACCGTGCGTCGCCGGCGTCGATGCGCACCGCGTCGTCGCTCGCCGGACCCGTCGCCACGATGCGGGGAAGGTCGACCACCAGCGGCTCGGCCGCCAGCCAGGATGCTTCCAGGCGGGCATGCCAGGTGCCCGGGCGGGGTGGCCGCCAGCGCACCAGGAAACGCGACGCACCGCAGGGTTCGGCGAGCTCGCGATCGCCACGGTCGCGGAGCGCCATCGCCTCGCTGGCGAAACCCGCGACCCGCATGCTGTGACCGTCCTCGTGGGTGAAGACCGCGTCGAGGCTGAATGCTGCCGGATCGTAGGGATTGGCGGGGAAGGGCTGGGGCGTGAGGGCGAACTCGTACCGCGCGCCGGTGGCGACGCGGATCATGCCGGCATACATGTTCGGCAGTTCGAGATCGGTCAGACACGGCGCCGCATCGGCCAGCGCATACGCCTCGGCGACCAGCTGTTCGACTCCGATGCTCACCTGCACCGCGGACGACGACCAGAAGAACAGACCGGCCTGGGTCGCCAGCGCGGCGAGATCCGGACTCCACGTCCCAGGATGCGGCTGAGCCATCAGCGGCTCACCCGGTGCCATGGTCAAGGCCAGGACGTTGGCGCCGGGATGGAGCGGGGTGGGATGCAGGCGCTGGAACCAGCGGCCGTGCCGATCGGCGACGAACGCGCCGACCCCGAGATCGGACGGCGCATCATCGGGCACCTGGATGACCGCACGCAGCGTGAAGGCTCCCGTCGGCAGGTCGCCCTGATGGGGCACCACGGTGGTCAATGGCGACTGGAGGCGGACCTCGGGCGTGGCTGCGACCAGCGGCAGCAACACGAACCCCAGCAGCAGCAGACGGATGAAGGACATGCGTGAAGGTACCTGCACCGTCATCCGCTGCTGAGGCCGATGGCATGCACCGGGGTGAGCGCGGCATGCACACCGGCCACGAAGTTCAGCGACGGGCGCACGTCGCTGGCGATCCCGGCGATCCGCACGCGCGGCATCGCGGCGTGGCCGCATGGGTGCGAGGTGCGAGGTGCGAGGTGCGAGGTGCGAGGTGCGGCTCTGCGTGATACCGCGCGCTGACGAGCACTCAATTGCGCGAGAAATCCCAATTCCCATTGACCGCTGGCCCCAGTTGCGTGGTCAGATGGCGCGCGAACCTGATCAGCCGTTG
>JANPIY010000301.1:0-5788 GCA_031425255.1 Planctomycetota bacterium | reverse complement strand
GTGGCCTGCCAATCCGCCAGCTTCTTCAGTGGCTTGGCCGCTGAATCCTTCTCGATGGCCTTGTAGATCGAGGGATCGAGTTTGAGCGCATAAAGGACAGCGAGCCAGGCCGAGGCGTTGTCGTGTCCGGTAAGGAACCGCTTGGCCAGGTTCCAGGCGTTGATGGCGTCCACCGCGGCGCGGAACTCCACATCCTGCAGGGCCAGACCGACGTCGAGCGTGTAGTCGCGCATCGACAGCATTTCGAGACCGTTGTTGGCGCCGGTCAGACGGTAGGCGAAGATCTTGCGCAATTTGACGAAATCGAGCATGAGATCATCGCCGACGATGCTGGTCTGGATCTCGCTGGTCTTGGCGCTGGCGACCTGCTTCTGATCGACCAGGGCCTTGAAGTAGGCCATATCGGGGATGATGCCGCCGGCAGCGAGCTGCTTGCCGCGTGATTTGACGTACTCGGTGAACTCCTCCTGTTCGTTCGGGCTGCTGCGGAACGAGGTCGGGATCAACTGGTCGACCTGGATGTTGCGCGACGATTTCAGCGCCCAGGTCTTGCCCAGGTATTCGTAGGTGCAGATGTGCTTGTTGGGCGGATCGACCATCACCCAACGATCTCCGCTGCCGGAGGCGATCCAGGGATCGCTCGGTTCGAGCTTCACCGCACCGCCGCCTTCGGCGAGTGCGGCGAGCTGTTCCTCGATCGCCTTCTTCTGTTCCGCTTTGATGTCCGCTGGCAGGGCACTGAGGATCGCCTGCGGCGCCGGATCAGAATTGAGCGTTTGCGGAATCATCAGATCGACGCCGTAATTGCGGTAGCTGACCAGGATGGGTCCCTTCACGCGGTCCTGGCAGTCGTAGCACAGCAGCGCATGTTTCACCGGCACGCACAACAGCAGGTACTGGGCACCCATCGCACCACGCACCACGCCGTCGTACGGCTTCACGTCTGCCCAGAAGGCGTCCTCGGCCTCGGTCGCGCGCCAGCGCAGAGCCTTGAGGCCGGCGGCCTGTTCCTTGGCGCTGGGCTTGTCGGGGAAGGCGACCGAGACCAGGAGCTCTGCCGGGGTGGGCTTGAAAGCCGGGTGGCTCAGCCGCAATGCCGAGTAGACGGTCTCACCCTGTTTGGCCCCGGGCAGACCTTCGAGGTTGGTGAGGTCGGCGAGGAAGTTGGCCGAACCATAACGGGTGGTGTTGGTGCCTTCGATGACATAGAGCGTGATGTTGCCGGTCGAGGGGCTGACCACGGCGTAGATGCCGCTGCCGCCGGAGCCCGGGGACCGCATCACCATCGAGGTTTCCATCGCCGCCGCCCATCCGGTGAGCAGCATCAGAAGGGAAAGGAAGATGGATTTCATGACAGGCTCCTTGGCGAGGCGGGTGCATCCTCACGCGCGTGCCGACCTCGCCCCGTTTCCTGGGGCGATCAACACCGCGCTGTGTGCCTCAGCCTACTGTCTGATACAGAGGTGCCGTGACGCTGTTGGCGGGGTGTCGAAGTTCTTGGTGCCGGAAAACGTCAGTGTGCGTGTTTGAGAAGAGCTTCACCGCAAAGGCGCAAAGACACAGAGGATCGCCAAGGGAAGTCAGAAAAACGAGCCGAAGCTGATAGGCAGGGAAATGCCTCCGGCCACCAGGATGCCGCCTCCACTCTTCCTTTGCGCCTTGGCGCCTTGGCGGTGGAGGTCCCTTTCGCGCGTCCCGTTTCCTACCGCTTCGGATCCGGCGGAAGCACGAAGTCGTGCTCAGCCACCCGGCTCTGCACCCAATCGACGAAGATGCGGAAGGGGCAGAGCATGGTCGCCAAGGTCAGCTCCGGGGTCATCGCCAAGGGCGGATAGTGATCCTTGGAGAGCTCCGCCAGGCGCACGCGCGTAGTCTTCTCGCGGAAGGACTCGCGGTAGGTCGGATGCTGGCTGGCGAGCGCCACGCGGGCGTAGATCTCATGCAGCTGGAGCACCTTCTGCATCAGGTGCTGGAGGCGGAAGGTCTTCTGTCCGGCGGTCTGGCCCTGCATGAAGGGATAGAGGTGGCCGGTGGTCTCGATCGCCTCGAGCCAGTGCAGGATGGTCGGATGATCGTCGTGGCTGATATCGAATTCGTCGCGGCTGAGATATTTGAGGAACACCTCGCGGTAGAATGCCGAGCGGATGCGGTCACGCACCAGCAGCTGACGCGCGGCCTTGCGTTCGCTCTCCGGCAGCGCGTCGAGCGGTTCCTCGATTTCACGTGGGATCGTCGGCTCGCCGTTGGCATCGGCCCAGCCGTTGTCGGCGTTCTCGGCTTTGCGCATGCGACGGATGGTGCGCATGCTGCGATCAGCGAAGGACGGGGTGTAGATCAGACTCTCGTTGAGCGTCGGCGAGCCGAAGGTCGGCGGGATGGCATTGAGCAGGCGGCCGAGCATGGTCGCCGGCAGTTCGCGCAGATCCGCCAGCGACGGCAACGCCCCCTGACGCTGATGCACGGTGGCGCCCACCGTGCGATAGATGCCGATGACGTGCAGCTGCAGCGCCGCGACTTCGACGTTGCCCTCTTCACGCCAGAGGCAGAGCTGCTCGACCAACGCGTTGCGCAGCGTGGTGTCCTTGTAGTGGGTATCTTCGGCCAGCGCCTTGAGGGTGCGTTCGAGGCGCGCCTTCTCGCTGTCGGCTTCGAGTTCCTTGAGCATGGCCTTCAAGCGCGGATTATCCGAGGCCCCGGTGATCAGGCTGTCGGAGAGGCCGGATTCCATCTCGTCGATGAGCTTGCGGTGCCGTTCCACCAGCAGCGGCCGGCGGGCTTCGGCGATGAAGTCCATCGTGCTGTAGGATTCTTCTTCAGGCGACGAGGAACGGGGCTGCGAGGGCATGTCCTGGATCTACCGCCAGACCAGCCACCGGTCGTGGGTTGAAACACGCTGCGCGGACCCCGCGTGTGGCGCAGTCCCTGCTTGCCGTCCAGTCCTGGGACCTAGCGTAGCGCCGCCCCGTCGCGGGCCCGCCATCACTGGTGGGGGCCGGCGGCGGGTGCGTTCACGTACAGTGGGGATCCACACCCCGCCCACAGGATGGCAGATGAGCAGCTCGGTTCCGACCACCCCCCGCACGGTTTCTCCCAACAAGGTCGTGCTTGGCCTGCAATGGGGCGATGAGGGCAAGGGCAAGGTCATCGATCTGCTGGCCGCCCAGACCAATGTCGTGGTGCGTTGCCAGGGCGGCGCCAACGCCGGCCACACCGTGGTGGTGAAGGGCAAGAAGTCGGTGCTGCACCTGCTGCCGTCAGGCATCCTGCACGACCAGGCCCAGTGCATCATCGGCAACGGCGTGGTCGTCGACCCCGTCGCCTTGTGCAACGAACTGGACGAGCTGATCTCCGGTGGCGCCGATCCCACCGCGCGTCTCCTGGTCAGCGATCGCGCGCATCTGGTCCTGCCCAGCCACAAGGCCCTCGACGCGGCCTTCGAGGCCAACAAGGGCGCCGCCAAGGTCGGCACCACCCTGCGCGGCATCGGCCCGTGTTACGCGGACAAGATCGCCCGCACCGGCCTGCGTTGCGGTGAGCTGCGCGACCTGCCGGCATTCACCGCCAAGCTGCGCACCCATCTGGGGCAGGTGAACGGCCAGCTCGTGCACCTGGGCGCCAAGGCGCTCGACGTCGAAACCGCCATCGGCCAGATCATGCCGGCCTGCACCCGCATCGCGCCGTTGATCGCCGACACCGCCGACCTGCTGCACCGGGCCGCCGCAGCCGGCAAGGCCTTCCTCTTCGAAGGCGCGCAGGGCGTGCTGCTCGACATCGATTACGGCACCTATCCGTTCGTCACCAGCTCCAACACCGGCGTCGGCGGCGTGATCGCCGGCAGCGGCCTCTCGCACAAGAGCCTCGGCGAGATCATCGGCGTGGTGAAGGCGTACAGCACGCGCGTCGGATCGGGCCCGTTCCCGGTCGAACTGGTCGGCCCTGAGACCGGTGCCAAGGGCGAGGAGATCCGCACCCGCGGCGGCGAGTTCGGCGCCACCACCGGCCGTCCCCGCCGCTGCGGCTGGCTCGATCTGGTCGCCGTCGGTTTCGCCTGCCGCTTGAACGGTGTCGACGCCATCGCCTTGACCAAGCTGGACATCCTCGACACCGAAGCCGAGATCCCGGTCTGCATCGCTTACGAGATCGACGGCAAACGTTTCGACACCATCCCCGCCCGCATCGACGACCTCGCGCGCGCCAAGCCGGTGTACACCGTGCTGCCGGGCTGGCAGACGCCGCTCAACCTGGTGCGCAGCTACGCGGTGCTCCCGGCCAATGCGCGCAGCTACATCGAATTCATCGAACGTCATCTCGGCATCCCGGTGCAGTGGATCGGCACCGGCCCAGGCCGTGAAGAGATCGTCGTCCGCTGATGGCCGGGTCCCCCGTCACCTTTCCCGCACCATGACCCTGACCCGTAGCAAACCCCATATCCATGCACGCGCCGCCGGGCTCGACCCGCAGCGCATGCCACGTCATGTGGCGATCATCATGGACGGCAATGGACGCTGGGCCAAGGCGCGCACCTGGGATCGTACCCAGGGTCATCAACAGGGCGCCGAAGTGGTGCGCACCATCACCACCGAGAGCGTCAAGCTGGGCATCGACCGTCTGACGCTTTATGCCTTCTCCTCTGAGAACTGGATCCGCCCGCAGCGCGAGATCGACTACCTGATGTCGCTGCTCGACCGCTTCCTCGCCGGCGAACTGCCGACCCTGCAGGAGAACGACGTCCGCCTCGAGGCCATCGGCAGCCTGCACCGACTGCCGCCGCAGGTGCGCGCCACCCTCGACCGCACGCTGGAGGCCACCGCCGGCAACCGTTCGATGGTGTTGAGCCTGGCACTGAGCTACGGCGGCCGTGATGAATTGACGGATGCTTGCCGGTCCATCGCGTGCGAAGTCGCCGCCGGCCGCCTGGCCCCCAACGAGATCACGCCGGAAACCGTCCAGGCGCACCTCTATGCCCCTGGGGCCGAGGACGTCGACGTGGTCATCCGCACCGCCGGCGAACAACGCATGTCGAACTTCCTGCCCTGGCAGGCGACCTACGCCGAGTACATCAGCGTCACGCCGCTGTGGCCGGACTTCGACATCGCCGCCTACCACGGCGCACTCCAAGAATACCAGGCGAGAGAACGCCGCTTCGGCGGGGTGTGAGTACGGCTCACTCCTGAGCTGCGCTCAGTCGGCCCCGGCTTTGCCTGGGCGCCCCGCGACGCGCGGGGCAGAGCCTATCCCCGCTCGCGCGCGCAGGCGCACTCGGGGGATCGCTGTTCGCGGGCTCTGCCCGCTACGCCCGCCAAGGGCTGCTGCCCTTGGATCCCGCCAGCATCGTGTGATGAGGCCACCTCCTGGTAGCGCCGACTTCAGTCGGCTGGGGCAACCTTCCGGAGGCGTCCCGTCCCCCGCCCCTGGACCCGTGGTCGTGCTCCTGATGCTCTCCTCACCCGCCCCCTGCCGAGCACCAGCGCCTGGCGTGGTAATGTCGCGCTGGGTGAGTCGTCCTGCTGCCGATCGGAGGTTTCCATGTTCGTGCGTCCCATCTTGTTGGCGCTGCTTGCCATCAGTGCCCTTCCGGCGGCTGAGGATGTCCGGCGGGAACGCCTGCGCAGCGAACTGAAGGAGGCCTCGATCGAACTCGCGCGTTTTTCGCGGGCGGTGAACTTGATTCACGAACTGGTCGCGCCCAGCGTGGTGTCGATCCACACCAAGGAGGAGCGCCTCTACGCCAACCTGCGCAGCCGGGAGATCCAGAAACGCGAGATCGAGGTCGGCGAAGGATCGGGCT
>JANPIY010000300.1:0-2225 GCA_031425255.1 Planctomycetota bacterium | reverse complement strand
TGTGCCCCGTCATGGACGAAGGTCGTGGTCACCCCGAGCGCGGTCTTACCCAGCCGGCGGCCGAGCGCGTCGTAGACGTACCCGCTGCTGCTGGCACCCGCACGGGCGGTGATCAGCCGGTTCTCCTGGTCCCAGCCGTAGCGCTGGCCAGCCTGGTCCTTGGTCAGGTTGCCCTGCGGGTCGTAGGTCAGCGTCGCCGTCCCCCCGCCAATGGTGCTGGTCAGCGTCTCGTGCACCGGCGAGTGCGTACGGGTCTCCACCGTGCCGTTGCGCGTCGTCGACTCCCAGTCGCCCACCTCCGACAGTGACCAGGATTGGGTGTCTCCCCCCGTGCGGCTCCAGCTCGTCAGGCGATTCTCATGGTCATAGGCGCCGAAGGTCTGCGCATCGCTGGAGAGGAAGTGCCCCTCGCTCAGCTTGCGTTTGTTATTGTCGTAGGCGTAGCTGAAGTTGGTCACATTCGGGACCACCTTGGTCTTGATCTGCCAGTCCTTCTTCACCATGTCGTAGGCTTGCGTGTCGGTCAGCCCGTTGGCGAAGGCCGTGGTGTCCTGCCGCCCGCCGGTGTCGTACAGGCGCGTCATGATGTTCGGCGTTTCCGGCGTCGCGTTGTCATAGCTCACCCCGTCCAGCTGATGCCGGGCGTTGTACCTCCGCTTCACCTGCTTGAGGTTCGGGTAGGTGATGGTCGTGGTCCGATTGCTCACGTCGTATCCGTAGCCGACCTCGTACGCGAAGCCACCCACCGTCTGCGTCTCATTCACCAGGCGACCAGCTTTTTCCGTCGGGCTGGCGTAGGTCCTGGCCACCGTGGTCTGGAAGCGCCCTGAGATCGCCGAGGTCAGCCGGGAGGCGCCGTCATAGGCGAAGGTGTCGTTGAGGGTGTCCGGGTACGACCGCGTGGTCAGGCGGTTGGCGAAGTCATAGGCGTACCCCGTGGTCACGGCCGACTGATCCGTGCGCGAGACCAGGCGACGTGCGGCGTCATAAGCATAGGTCCGGTGGTTGGTGCCCGGGCTCTGGGTGGTATCACCAGGCGGATAGATCTCCTTCTTCAGCAGGCCGCGGTCCTCGTACTCGTAGGTCGTGACCCGCCCCACCGGCAGTTCGGCGTCGGTGATGGTGACCAGGTTGCGCGCCTGGTCGTAGTCGAATCGCGTGGTGCCACCGATGCGGTCGAGCGTGGTCTTCCGGTTGCCGCGCGCGTCGTAGGTGTGCGTCGTCGGGTGGAGCAGCGCATCCTTTTCGATCAGGACGTTGCCATTCTTGTCGTAGGTCCGCTCCGTCGTCGCGGCGGCGGTGTCGACACACTGGGTGTCGCGGTTGCGGCCATCATAGGTGCAGGTCTGGCCCACCCCGTTGGCGTCCAGCACCACGATGCGGTTGCCGTTGGCGTCATAGGTCGTGGTCGTCGCTGCCGCGGTGGGGTCACGGTACGTGCGCACCCGCCCGGCGGCATCCGCCAGGTACTGCTGCACAAAGCCGCCCGCGTTGGTGACGGTGGTCTTCACCAAGCCACCCTCGACGGCGTCGTAGGCCGTGGTGGTCGCATTGCCGTTGCCGTCGATCACCCGCACCGTGCGGCCGAGGCCATCGCGGATGGTCCAGCTGCGCTCGCCAGCGGGATTGATCTGCAGGACGACACGGCCCACGGCGTTGGCGCCGAAGCCAAGCCCGCTCAGGTACGGCGCCACGCTGGCCGTATCAGCCGGATTGGACAGGCCGAGCGCGTCGGTGAGGTTGTCGTCGTAGCGCCAGACGGTGGTCAGGCCGTCGCCTGCCGGCACGCCACCCTCGCCCGCGATCGGCGGCGAGTTGGCGTTGACCGCGCCCCGCGCGGACAACCACATCGTCGACGCCCGCGGGCGGTGCCGCACATCGTACGCCGCGGTGGTCTCGTTGACGGTATCCGCGTTGGCGAGGTCGGTGGTGTTGGTCGGCGTCGGCAGCACCGGGAAGGCCCCGGCGACGTAGTTCTTCACCACCGCCGTATGGGTCAGGTCGCCAGCATCGTTGTGCCGGCTGATACGCGCCGGGCGCGAGGTGGCGCCGCCCGCACCAGGGAGGGCCACCAAGGGCTCCAGCTCACCCTGGACGCGGCCGCAGCAGGCGCCCCACGTGGTGTCGAATACCTTGTTGCGCGCGTCGGTGCGCGACTGCAGGCGGCCATCGGCGAAGTAGGTGAAGTACTCGCCGCCGGCCTCGGGCAGCGTCGGCGCCTCGGT
>JANPIY010000299.1:0-3270 GCA_031425255.1 Planctomycetota bacterium | reverse complement strand
GCCGAGCACCATTCGGGAGCGCAGAATCTCGATTTCAGCGCTAGCAACCGTCTTTGTGGCGAAAAGGTCTGCTGCATCTCCCAAGAGCGACTTCGCGGCACTGGAATCCTCTACCTGAATCAGTAGGTTGGACTGGTATATCGGAGCGGTGAGGAAGGCGTAGGCGCCGCCGATCAAGATGGCCAACGCCGTGATTCCGGCAATCAGCCAGCGGTTGTCGAGCAGGATGTCCCAGTACTCGGCGAGGTCGATGCCATCTTCCTCTGCCGCAGGTTGCGCCGTGGGCTGGCTCATGGCCAGCTGGGCCTGGTAGTTGGGGGGAGCGTTCATAGGGGGCTCTCAAATGGGCTTCAATTTGCGCGCCCAGGCATCCACGCCGGTGGTGATGCCGGCTAGCGCGCTACGAAAGGCGGCTTCAGGCTTTCGATAGGGATCAAGAACGTCTTTCTCGTCCAGCCGGAACACACGGCCGCGCACTTCGGGATAGAGATGTTCCAGGCGCTTGCGCTGCGCGTTCTCCATCACCAGGATCACGTCGGCGGCCACGCACAAGGGCCGTGTCACTTGTATGGCGCAATGAGCGCTCACGTCAACTCCGCGCTCGGCCATCAGTCGAAGAACAAGCGGGTCTGCGGGTCGCCCGACCAGAGCGCCCAAGCCCGCCGAGCTGACCTGCAGGTTCGGCGCGGCGGCCTGTAGCAAGGCGGCCGCCATGGGGCTGCGACAGATGTTGCCTTCACAGAGGACCAGGACGCGCTTCACGGGATGATCGCGCCGCGGGCGGTACCGATCGCCTGCGCGGACGGCAATACAAGCGAGAGGATGCGGTTCCAGTTGACCAGCGGGACGGGGTCGATATACACCACGTCGCGCGGCTGCAGCGAAAAGGTCTCGGCCAAGGCCAGGGCCGCGGGATTGCCGGCATTGAGGTGATAGATCGCCGGGGCGCCCTCCTGCGACGTATTCCGGATCACATAGATCTGGCTGGTGTTGGCCGTCAGCAGGTTGGGGCCGCCCGCTTCGCCGAGGGCCTCGTTGAGCGTCAGCTTGCCATTGCGCATCACCAAGGCAGAAGGCCGCATGATCTCACCCATGACGAACACCTTGCTGTCGTCGCGGTTGCGTACCGTCACCAGATCGCCGCTTTCCAGCAGAATCTGGTTGGGGTTGACGCCCAGTTCCTGCAGTTGCATCAGGTTGATCAGCGTCGTCTGGTTGTTACGCATTAGCAGGACGGAAGAGCGATCACCGCTGGGTGTAATGCCACCGGCCCTGTTGATCGCTTCTGGCAAAGTCATCGGGATGTCTGTGAAAATCACGGTGCCGGGCGTGCGCACCTCGCCGTCCACGTAGGCGCGTCGGCTGCGAAAGGAGTTGATCCGGACCGCGATTTGTGGGTCCTTGATGTACCTCGCCAACTGGCGCTGCAGCAGGTCAGAAGCTTCGATTTCGGTCAAACCCGCCACCCGCACCCGCCCGATGAAGGGGAAGGTGATCTGGCCGTCGGCGCCCACGATCGAACCTGGGGCGCTGCTGATACCAGTAGGGTCCGCCGACTGGCTGATCACGGCACCAGCATTCGGCAGCAATTCGGGATGGTCGTACACCACGATGCTGATGATGTCGCTGGGGCCGATGGTGTACGGCTTGGGAGTGCCGAATAGGCGGCGTACTTCGGATGGAATGTCGCGAGGCCGCGCACGCGCTTCGGTCTGGACCAGGGCGGGCGTGATCGGGATCACCACGCCTTGCGGTCGTGCGTCGACATCGCCCGGAACGTACTGCCCCAGTGTGACGCTGGTACGCAACTTCGGGTCCGCATAGTCGAAACCAGGCGCCGTGACCACGGCACACCCATGCAGCAGCAGTGCCGATGCCAGCAACAGGCAGCAGCGGACGGGCGCGAAAACCGCCTTGAACATCGCTCGTCTTCTTTCAACCATCCAATGAACGACAGACTGTAACGTAGGAGAGACACCCTTTCCGTTCAGTGTCATTGGCGGGGACGAGGGTTCGCCGGTAAGCGTGATAAAGGAGCACAACCGTGGCTCAGCGAGCGGCGTCGCGAATCCGGCGGATGTTGTCCTCGAAGTAAAGCAGGCTGGCCCGGTCTGAATTGAACGTGGCATCCAGCGTCGGCGTTGGCGGCTGGACCCCGTACCCGAAACGCAAGGGATTACCCCCAGATTCCCCCAAGCTGGTTTGGACGCTGTGCGAGAAGCGTGGCGTACCCGTGACCTGGAAGAAGTTGGGATTCATGTCCTTGCGTGGGCCGATGGGGATGGACAATTCCACGCCCGCAATCTGCGCGGAGCTGTTGTCGAAACGGGTGCGCCGGTAGTAGGCCGCGACGGAAAAGTCGGTGAACCACTGGCGCAAGCCGACCTGGAAACCCAGGTCGTTGAACATGAAGCGTCCCGCCGTCGCTTCCAGGTACGTGCGGGTGGCCGTGACGTTGTAGCGGTAGCTTCCCAGAATGGGCGTTGCGCTCTCCGGGCCCGCTCCGAATTGGCCGAAGTCCGCGTTGCGGAAATGACCTGCCTGCAGGTTCAAACGGTGCTTCCCTTCGCCGGGCTCCCAGCGCAGGGAGGCCAGGCCGCCGTCGAAGGCACCACCAAAGCGGCCGATGGTTCCTTCCACGGTGACGGCGGCCAGTCCCCAACGGCGGATGGCCAACGGGTCGCCCTGGCCAAGCCATTGCTCCACGGGCACGCGCCAGGTTTGGGTGAAGGCGAGTCGATCGACGCCGTTGCGAACGCGGCGGCCGTAGAACACGCCTCCGGTCTGAAAGTCTTCGGAACGCGCGATTTCCTGCGTGACGCGCATTTCCCCACTGGCGCCCGCCCACAGCGGTTGGACGATGGCCAAACTGACGCCGGCGGAATAGTCGAAGGCGCCGTACTCGGTGCCCACCGTGGTGCGCAGTACCGGGCTTACCGCAAAGCGCACCGTCTTCCAGCTGGGTTGAACATTCGTCACCACCCATTGCACTCCAGTGTGCAGCGCCTCTAGGTTGGACGTGCCCGGCGTGGAAAGCTCGCCGGCCACACAGGCCTGGTTCTCACCGGCGATCCACTGACGCAGGCAGTCGGATGAGCCGGTAACGGCCACGATGGGAATCTGCCTTTGGGTCACGATCAGCCGGTACACGGACCGCGTGTCACCCAGCCCGTCCGCGATGGCGCCCAGTCCGGCGCCGATCGCGTCCGCTGTGTTCCAGTTGTAGGTGGCGTTGTTCGCACGGATGGCAATGGACCCGTCCGGCGCCCG
>JANPIY010000298.1:0-7844 GCA_031425255.1 Planctomycetota bacterium | reverse complement strand
TTTTAATGACCGTCCCAGGTTCCTTCCTGATCCGGGTCCGCGAAGACCATGCTCGGCGCTCGTTGGACACGCCACCTTGTCTAGGGCGTCTAGGGCGTCTAGGGCGTCTAAGGCGTGCTGACATCCTGGAGCGGAAGGTATTTCCTCAAATCGCTGATCAGGCTGCGGAGATCGTGGATCGATTCCGGTTTGGTGAACATGGCGCGCGCACCCAAGGCGAGACACCGTCGGCGATCTTCGACCAACGATGAGGTCGACAACACGATCACCGGCAACTCGACCAGGAGGTGCTGGTCATGGAGGAAGGTCAACACTTCGTAGCCATTGGCGCGCGGCATGTTGAGGTCCAGCAGCATGAGCGCTGGCAGGTTGCCGGTCTGCATCGCCAGGTCGAGGCGGCGGATGGCATCGACGCCATCATGGCAGGTGGTGAAAACCGCCTCGATACCGGCCATCTCAAAGGCGATACGGATCAGCTCGATGTCCCCAGGATTGTCATCGATGATCAAGACATGAGGGAGAGAGATGGTCATCTGGAGTTTCTGGAAGCTTGGATCTGGCTCGGATGTATCGGTATCGTGGCAGGACCGGGACGAAGAGGTTTCGCAGTAGGACCGATGGTCGCCACGCGCGGACTGATGCCACACCGAGCTCGGAGGTCCTGCCGTCTCTCGCATCGCAGACCGTATCGCAGTTCACGTGCCAAAAGCCTCATGGCGCTGATCCCGCTGTGACATCGATCACCGGGTGCATGCCCGACTCTGGAGTATGGTCGGAGTCGCTCGCCGCATCCGGCAAGGTGAACCAGAAGGTGGCGCCTTCTCCGGGCCGAGATTCGACGCCGATAGTACCGCCATGGGCCAGGACGATCTTCTGGCACAGGCTCAACCCGATGCCGGTGCCCTCGAACTGCTCCCGCCCATGGAGGCGCTGGAAGACCTGGAATATCCGCCGGTGGTGCACCGGGTCGATGCCGATGCCATTGTCGGTCACGCTGATGCGCCAGCGTTGACCGGCGGCCACCGCGCTGATGCGGATCACGGGGTGATCGTGGCCATGGAACTTCAGGGCATTGCCGATGAGGTTCTGCATCAGCTGGACACATTGCAGGCGGTTGGCGCGGACCTTGGGGAGGTCGCTGACCTCGATGCGCGCTCCCTCCTGATCAATCGCCGCCTGCAGATTGGCGATCGCGGCCTCGACGATCTCCGACAACGGGAAGATCTCTTCCGCCCGTTCACCGCGTCCGACCCGCGAGAAGGCGAGGATGTCTCGGATGAGATTCTGCATGCGCGCGGCGCCTTCCATCGCCCGTCGGATGAAACCATGAGCGCGCTCATCGAGTGCGTCGCGATACCGCTCCTGCAGCAGACCCAGGAAGGAACTGACCATGCGCAGCGGTTCCTGCAGGTCATGCGAACAGATGTAGGCGAACTGCTCGAGCTCGGCGTTGGAGCGTGCCAGTTCGGTGGCACGTTGCTCACCGAGACGACGCTGCCGACGTTCCGCCTCGATCAGCCGGGCGCTATCGAAGGAGGTGGCGGCGAGGGCGGCGATGCCCAGCAGCAGGCGTTCGTGCTGGACGGTGAATTGTCCCGGCTGGGAGTGGCCGCAGAACAATCCGCCGAAGACCGTGCCAAAACGTGTGCGCACCGGGACGGCGAGGTAGCTGACCACGTGCGGATACCCTGGGAGCCCGGTGGCCTGCGACGGGTCGTGGCTGAAGCGCGGATCCAGGCGCACATCGTCGCAGCGGATCACTCCCTGACTGATGGAGTTTGGACTGAACAGGGCACTCCTGCGCATCAACCCAGGGCTGGAAAAGACTTCCATCGGCAGTCCAGAGACCGCGCAGAAACGATAGGCATCGGCAGGATCGCTCTCGCTCTCGTTGTAGAACAGGGCGGAAAATTCGGCTTCGGCCAGCGCTCGCGCGGTGTCGGTGACCCGCTGGGTGAGGCGTTGGACATCGAGCTCGCCAACCAGGTCGAGGCCGACCTGATTCAGCAGTTCAGCCTGGTTGCGCGAGTTGCGCAGGTGATGTTCGAGCTCCTTGTGGTGGTGGATGTCCACCGCCTTGCACACCCAGCGCTGCAAGGAGCCGTGCTCATCGGACAACGGCGCGACGCGGGTCAGGTACCAGCGCCAACCATCCTTGCGACGCAGCCGGAATTCGATCTCGAAGCCGAGTCCGTTCGCCAACGCGGCGCTCCAGGCCGTGCGCCACGACACCAGGTCATTGGCATGCATCAGCACGGTCCAATCGTACCCGGTGGCCTCGGGTGAGACCTCGAACTGCTCACGCCACGAACGGTTGCTGGTATCGATGGTACCGTCGGGCTGCGCCGCCCATACCAGGCCAGGAAGGGCATCGATCAATTGCCGCTGACGGGCCTCGCTGGCACGCAGGCCCGCTTCCTTGCTCAATTGTTCGCGTCCAACGCGTACCTCATGCAGGAGATGGTCGAAGGCCCGGGACAGCCGTCCGATCTCGTCCGAACGTTCGTCACCCAGCATCAGCTCGAGATGCCCATGCGCGGCGCGCTCGGCACTCGTCCGCAGCAGTTCCAGACGCACCAGCACGTAACGGTTCATGTACGCCAGCAACCATGCCAGCAGGCCGATGGTGGCGCACAATGCGACGATGGTGATGGCGCTGTCACGTTTCTGGATCCGCGCCTGCTGGCGCAAGGTGTCACGATGGATGGCGACCGCATGATTCACCAGCGAGCGCGACACCAGCAGCATCTGTTCAGCCAGCCGGCTGCGGCGCAGGAGGACGGTCGAGGCCTCCGAGCTGCCGTCCTTGACCTCGGCGACGATGGCATCGAAGAGCTGACGAGCCTGGAGATGCTCGTTGCGCAGAAGGGTGACCGAGGTGCGCGCGCCACCGGCGGTTTCCAGCGCGCTCAGCAGGTCTTCCATGCCAGCGCTCAGCAGAAGCCACTGCTGCACCGGACGGGGGTGAGGGTGCAGCATGTACTGGTAGACCAGCTGATCGAGTTCGGCGATCGAGATGGTGATCGCATTGGACAGCCGGCTGGTCTCCTGGAGGAGATCGGAGGCCCGGCTCGAGCGCGTCATATGCAGGATGATGCCCAGGATGAGCAGGCTGGCGGCGACCACCGCAATGATCACGGCACGGCGCAGGCTCACGGTCGGCTCTCATTGTCGATGACGGTGACCAGACCACGATCGACCGCCCGCAGCGCCTGCGAGGAGATCGCAGGGAGGAAATTGGGCACCTCCTTGTGCTCGGTCAGGCCGCTGCCGATCGCCCAGCGCGCCTGCAGTTCCAGGCTCAGCAACAGCGATTGATCAAGTGTCACGTCGAACTGCGTCAGCTCCCAGATCTTCAACAGCTGCTCCACCGTAAGACCCAGCGAAGGCGCCAGTTCGTTGGCGCAGGCGACGGGATCCTCACGCAGGGCTGCGCTGGCGCGGATCAAAGCCGTCAACAACTGCTCGCTGGTGGTGTGACGGGCGGTGGCTTCGTTGCGCGCCACCAGGTACCAGCTCCAACGGTAGACCGAGCCGACGCGCAGTTCCTGGCCATTGCTGCCGAGCTGGGTCATCGCCTGCTGATTGTAGGGAGTCCAGGCGGAGATCGCATCCACCTTGCCGGCGACCAGCGCTGGCACCATCTCCTCCGGTCGGAGTGGGATGCGCATGACGGCATCCGATTTGATGCCGCGGTATTCCAGAAAGGTGTCGAGAAAGTACTGTGAATTGGTGCCCAGGGCGAGACCGATCCGTTTGCCGACCAGATGCTCGCCTGATTCGATGCCGCGATCCCGCCGGGCCACCAGGGTGACCGTATCGGTACCGATGGTGAGCGCGCTGAGGATCCTGATCGGCTGCGATTTGAGCATCGCGAACATGAGCGGGGTTTCAGAGGCCGTGGCATATTCGCCATTGCCATCCACCAGGTCGGCCAAGGCGTCTTTGCCCGAGGGGCGGTCCACCAGGACGACATCGACGCCCGCTTCCCTGAACCAGCCGCGCTGCTGCGCGAGCATGACGGCCCCCGAAAACGGTGTGCGGGTGGTGAGCAGACGGACCTGCGGCAGGGGCGGCGGGGTCGCGGTCAGCATCTGCCAGAGGAGGACAGCCGCGACGGCCAGGATCAGCGTAAAGACCGCGATGAAGAGAAGTCGCATCATTCGGCCCGAGGTTATGCCTCGCGCGCCAGCCATACAATCAGCGGCTCGCCTCCTGCAATATGCAGGAGGTACGTGGCGGGTGATCTGCGGATGGCAGCGGAAATGGAATCAACGCCGGATGCGGCCAGGATTCGGATTGGCACAGAGGCTGCTCCTGGCCCCTTGCCATGGTCACCGGAGTAGCCGGCTCCAGGCATCCACCTCTGGCGCCTCGGCGCCGCATCCAGGAGTCTCCGATGATCTATTGGTCCGCCGTCTTCTTCATCATCGCCATCGTCGCTGCGGCTTTCGGCTTCGGCGGCATCTCGGCAGGCGCTACCGACATCGCCAAGGTGTTGTTCTTCCTCTTCATCGTGCTCTTCATCATCTCGGCCATCTTCGGCTTTGCCCGCCGTGGTGGACGCGGGGTCTAAAGTCTGCTCGGAGAGGAGCGATCCTCGGCTCGGTTGAAGGGCCTGAGCCGTCTGGATGGAGATGTGTTTCCATTCCAGCGGCTCGGGCCTGCGTCAGTAAAGAGCCACGCTTAACCAGCGAAGTCATCTTACCGCGATCATCGTGTTCGCGGGGTTGATGGCGCAGGATGCAGGTACACCGCACCTGCATATGGCGTCAAAGTCAGAAAAGGTGTGTGATCACTACGTCTACCAGGAGCGGGTTGGTGATGTCCACCACACCCCGGTTGTCGCTTCGGATTCATCGTTGAGGAGTTCTTCCATGTCATCACCACCATCAGCCATGTGGAAGAAAGCAGCGAGCTCACTCGTCGGCGTCACCGTGGATGCTGTACACGAGATCACCGTCAACCACCTCGACCGGGTGGCGGGAAGAGTTCATCATTATCTCAATGGAAATGCACCTTCGCCAGGCGATGCAGTCGATCTCGAAGCATCTGCGAAACTCGGCTTCGCTGGGGATCCCATCGCCGCACCCTCATCCTCCCGTTCGGCCATCATCACCGGAGCGCTCCTCGGTATCAGCTTGGCGGTGTTGCTTGCCAGCAGACGTTGAAGTCCCGTCCCAAGCCGACGCTGCCGCTGAACGCGATACCAAGACCGGGGCGTCTTATCTCCATGAGGTGACCGCGATCCTGAAGTCCTTGGCTCAGCAGGCCGGTCAGGAGGCGCGGAAAACCATCAGCAGACTTTTGATGTACGCGCTCGTTGCACTGGTCGTCGCTGCGGCAGCACTGGTCCTGATGATTGCGGGCGTGGTACGGCTTGAACAGGCGCTGGTCATGGCCATGAGCCGTTGGACCGGTGATCCCATCGTGGGCACCGCTCTCAGTGGGGTGATCGTGCTGGCCATTCCACTGGTCGGACTCCTGCTGATGCGTCACTGGTTACGGACGCCACCCAGCCACTCCTGACCTCACTCAGCCGATGTGGTCTTCGCCAAGCGATGATTTGCAACCGTGTCGGCTGTTGGCTTTTAAAGGCAGACTGAAAGCGCACGGATGAACATCTCATCTCTGCGCCCTCGGTGATGGTACCAACCTGACGACGTGGACTGCGAAACCGACCACGCGTGCGCTTACACCATCACAGCATGCGGGAATGGGCCGCATGCTGTGGTGCATCCATGTGAGGTGAAGGCGTCTGTTCCCCAACGCCACCCGACCGGCGGTCGCTCATTCAGCTTTCGTAGACACCCGGGTAATCAGCCACCAGGTGAGCAGGCCGACGCCGAGAGCCGCAATGGCGACCTGGGCCGGGTGTTCCTTCACCGTCTTGACCACCACATCGGTGGCATCACTGACCTTCTCCTCGCAGGCTTCACAGAGAGCGGAGGCCTTGATCTTCAGCTCATCGAAGGTCTCGCTCGCCGCTGCGGGGGTGGACTTGGCGATATCGGAGAGCAGAGACCGCAATTCCCCGAGTTTCGAGGCGAAGTCATCAGGGGTGGCGGTATTCATGCTGTTACGCATCAGGTTTGAATTGCTCATGGGATTCTCCTTGGCCGACGTGCAGAGGTGGGCGGTTAAGCACCACGGTTCATGGATGGGACAACAGGCCTTGGCAATCATCGTGCCAAGACTCTGGTCCTCCTGTTCATCAGGACGGACATAAAAAAACGCGCGGTGCGGGAGAACCCGCACCGCGCGTCGTCGCGCACGTGAACGCGAATCACTGGCTCAGGCGGTGACGGGCCGCGTGGGCAGACCACCCGTGGTGTGGTATTCGTCGCGACGGAAGCAGGAGCTCCCCAGGACGCCACCGAGCGCGGCGGCGATCAGACCAACCAGCATCAGGCCGAAGGAGGCCCCCGCGGCGCTCGCGGTGAATTCCTTGGCGGTGATGGCCGCTTCCTTGGCCTTCTGCTTCGCGTCCTCCTTGACGGCTTCATACTTCGCAACCGCGCCTTCCCAGCTGCGTTGCCACTGGTCCATGGTCTTCACCGCGGCTTCACGGCTGATGCCGAGCTGCGAGGAGACCAGGGTGGTCAGCTCTTCCTTGTCAGCCGCATTCAGGCGCTGGTCCGGAGCGGTGGTGAAGAACTTGCCGAACAAGTCCATCATGCGCGACTGGTCCGCGTAACGAGTGTCGGACTTGGCGCCGTCCTGGGCGGCGTTGGCGAGTCGGCTGGCACCATCCTGCACCTGCGTGCGGACGGCGTCCCACGACGGAGCGGCGATCGCGGCCACACCTGAGGCGGCGGTCGAACCCGCGGCCTGCACGCCGCTGGCGACCGCCTTCACGCTCTCGCCCGCCACCTTGGCGGTGCCGCTGGCGATCATGCCGAGCGACGTGGCGAGCATGACGCTGGCAACCACGGCGCCCGTGGCCCATACCAGCACGCCGTGCAGGCCAGCGGTCACCTGCGATTGATAGTGCGCGAGACGGCCAGCGACCCAGCCGCCGGCGAACAATCCAAGCAGGGCGCAGACCACCCAGGCGATGATGGTGCCCATGGCGATACGGGCGGTCGGTTCACCCGGATCGAACGGGGTGTACATCGCCAGACCGACCGCGATGCACAACTGCGCGAGGCCCAGCTGGATGGCGATCGCCGTGATCATGCCGGCAAATACCGCCGCCCATGAAATGGTCGGACGGTTGGGGACGACCACGGTGCCGGCATCGGGCAAAGGGTAGGTGGGTTGAAGAGGCATGGGAACTCCGAGGAGAGGGGGGTGGATGGAATCTCTGCTGAAGGGTCTCTAGCCCTGGGTATGCCAACACGCGATTCCTTTCCCATGACGACTCCATGAAGAATGCTGAAATGGTTTACACGACGAAGACCAGGCATTTCGTGCAAAATGGCCAGGCAAGGATCCAGGGGCTCGCATAACCCGCTGGAGGCCAATGGATCATGAGATGGAATGGTCAGGCGTACGCGCTCTTCTCAAGCGGATGGATCTCAAATGATAAGATGGAATCTGCAGTGGATTTCCGCTCGGCGTTATGGGTGTTGTGCAAAGGTCGCATCGTCTCCATTGCTGCAAGATGCAAGGAAGAGGGCATCACAACAAATTGCCCACGGCGACGGCCATGCTCATCAATGCACGATCCCCGGGCCGGATCTCGGGATCACCCTCAGCCCTCTCCCGCATTTATTCCGCGTATCCCGCGCTGGCGCGGAAACGTTGATGTACCATCGCCCCGAAGCAGGAGTTCAGGGACTTTGTCATGGGATTCTTGGCACAGGGCGTGCTCAACAGCCGCACCCCAAACCAGGAGCACA
>JANPIY010000297.1:0-3206 GCA_031425255.1 Planctomycetota bacterium | reverse complement strand
AGCGAGGATTTCGGCGACGCCTTCGAGAGTGACCTGAGGAACGTGATAGTCCACCGTTTCACGTGTCAGCAATCCAAAGTCCATGCGACCGAAGGCGCCCCAGCAGCGCCACCCGTAGAGATGCTCGATCAGGCGGGCGCGCGCCCAGCCCTTCCAGCAGCGATCCAACCATTCCTGCACCGCCAGTTGACCGATATCGCGCCCACGCTGTTCGCTCTCGATCCATTTATGCCGATCCATCGCATAGAGCGCGTGGGCGGTCAAGGAGTGCACCAGCACCCCGTCGATTTCCACCCGGTCGTTCGGCAGCTGGCCTTCAGGAAGTTCGGTGGCTTTGCGTGGTCGCATGGTGGTGGTGCGCAGTCAGCGCTTGAGCGGTTGGATGACTTGGTCTTTGCCGATGATGACGATGCCGGTCTCGGTGACGGTGAAGCGCTTGGCATCCTCATCGTGGTTGTAGCCGATGACGTCGTTGGGCGGGATGGTCACATTCTTGTCGACGATGCAGCGCCGCAGACGCGCGCCACGCCCGACATCGACGCCGTCGTTGAGCACGCAGGCGTGTACTTCCGAGTAGCTGTTGATGCGGCAGCGCCGGCCGATGATCGAGTCGACCACGGTCGAACCGGAGACGATGGTGCCTTCGCAGACGATCGACTGGATGGCCTGTCCGACGCGACCTTCGCTGTTGTGCACGAATTTGGCCGGCGGAAACGAATTCGGCGAACTGCGGATCGGCCATTCCTGATTATAGAGATCGAGCTGCGGCATCACCGCGCGCAGGTCCATCGAGGCTTCGTAGAACGCCTCGATGGTCCCGACGTCGCGCCAGTAGCCGTCGTGGGAGCTGTTGGTCGAGCCGGGAATGCGGTTGGTGGCGAAATCCCAGGCGTAGAGCGCGTTGCCCGCCGTCAACAGCGCCGGCAGGACGTTCTTGCCGAAGTCGTGGTTCGATTTGTCGAGATCAGCGTCCTTCTGCATGGCGTCGATCAGGATGCCGCTGGTGAAGATGTAATTGCCCATCGAACACAGCGCCATTTCCGGATTGCCCGGCATCGGCGTCGGCACCTTGGGCTTCTCCTGGAAGCCGGTGATGCGCCATTCCGAGTCGACCTGCAGCACGCCGAAGTCCGAGGCCTCGGCGAGTGGCACCGGGATCGCCGCGATGGTGATGTCGGCCTGGCGCTCGCTGTGGAAATCGACCATCTGCTGGACGTTCATCTTGAAGATGTGGTCGCCGCCGAAGACCGCCACCAGTTCCGGTTTGTGCTCGAGGATGAGGTTCAGGTTCTGGAAGATCGCGTCCGCGGTGCCCTTGTACCAATGTTCGCCGGTGCGTTGTTGGGCGGGGACCGGAGTGATGAAGTGGCCGGGAATGGCCGAGCCGAAGTTCCAGGTCTGGTTGAGGTGTTCGGTCAGGCTCTGGCTCTTGAACTGGGTCAGCACGTAGGTGCCGTAGATGCCGGAGTTGACCAGGTTGGAGAGTACGAAGTCAATGATGCGGTATTTGCCACCGAACGGCACCGCGGGTTTGGAACGTGCTGCGGTCAACGGCTCCAGGCGGGTACCTTTTCCACCGGCCATGACGAAAGCGAGAGTCTTGGTGCGCATGAGGATTCCTGTTTCCATGACCGCCGAGGCAGCGTTTCCAGGCGGACTTTACACCTGCCGCGCTGACCTGCCAAGCCTCAGACCGCGAAAGCCGGACCCCGGTCGGCTTGACTCCCAGGCGCCGGACGAACCCTCACGCCACCTCAGCGAGGACGACCATGACGGCCAGCACCGATGATCTGCGTATTGCCTACATCACCTGCGGCGACCTCACCGAGGCCGAGCGCATCGGCCGCGCGCTGGTCAGCGATCGTCTGGCCGCGTGCGTGAACGTCCTGCCCGGCCTGCGCTCGATCTTCTGGTGGCAGGGCCACATCGAGGAGAACCCGGAGATCATCGTCATCGCCAAGACCTGCGTGGCGAACATGGACGCGGTCATCGCGCGGGTGAAATCGCTGCATCGTTACAGCACGCCGTGCGTGGTCTTCCTGCCCATCCTCGCGGGAAACCCGCCCTTCCTCGACTGGTTGCGGGCGGAGATGGCACCCAGGAGCGCCACCACGTCGCTCAGGAAAGCCCCACCAGCCGCGACCACAGCCGCACCACCACCGGAATGAGGTCGTCGTTATAGTCGAAACGCGGGCTGTGACAGGGTTCGAGCACCATGCCCGGACGGCCAGCACCCAGCAGCAGGTAGGCCCCTGGAACTTGCGTGAGGTAATAGCCGAAGTCCTCCGCCGCCATCACCGGCAGGCCATGGTTGTGCAGGGCGTCCGCACCCAGCACGTCCACCAAGGCTGCCTGCGCCCGGGCGGCGCTGCTAGCGTGGTTGACGGTGGCGGGATAACACGGCCGGTAATCGAACGTCCAGCTCGCCCCCGCCGGCATGCAGGCGGCCGCCAGCACGGCCTCGGTGCGGCGCGCCAGCTCGTCGCGCAGGGCGGTGGTTGCCGCACGCACGGTGCCGACCAGTTCGACGCTGTCGGGGATGATGTTGTCGGCGGTGCCGCCGTGGAAACAGGTGACGCTCACCACCGCGGCGTCCTGCGGGCTGACCTGGCGGCTGACGATCTGCTGCGCCAGGGTGACAAAATGGGCGCCGACCAGGATCGGATCGATGCAGTGCTGCGGCGAGCTGGCGTGACCGCCGCGTCCGGTGATGACGGCACTCCATTCGCCATTCGCGGCGAAGATCGTCCCAGGGACGCAACCGGCCTTGCCGAAGGGGATCGGCGGCCAGTTGTGGTAGCCGAAGACCTCATCGACGCCGTCGAGAGCGCCATCCTCGACCATCCGTCTCGCTCCGTGCCCGCCCTCCTCCGCCGGCTGGAATAGGAGGGTCACCGGCCCAGGGAGAGCGGCCTCCTGCATTTTCAACCAGGCGGCCGCGGCCAGCAGGCTGGCGGTGTGCCCATCATGCCCACAGGCATGCATCAGGCCTGGGTGCGAGCTGGCATAAGGCAGGCCGGTCAGTTCGGTCAGCGGCAGGGCGTCGAGGTCGGCGCGCAGTGCGACGTGGCGTCCGCGCGCGCCATCGGCCAGGCGCGCCACGGTGCCGGTGCCAGCGCACGCCCGCCAACTGATACCCAGGTGATCGAGCTCGGCCCGCACCACCTGAGCGGTGCGGGCCTCCTGGAACATCAGTTCGGGATGCC